>CALZGT010000005.1 GCA_945787235.1 uncultured Prevotellaceae bacterium | reverse complement strand
ATCATCATCGACCGTCTGAAGCGTGAGTTCAAGGTAGAGTGCAACCAGGGTAAGCCCCAGGTTAACTACAAGGAGGCCATCACCCAGACTGTCAACCACCGCGAGGTTTACAAGAAGCAGTCGGGTGGTCGCGGTAAGTTTGCCGACATCATCATCAACCTTGGTCCCCGTGACGAGGACTACAACGAGACTCCCCTGCAGTTCATCAACAGCGTGACCGGTGGTAACATTCCCAAGGAGTTCATTCCCTCTGTCCAGAAGGGCTTCGAGGCTGCCATGAAGAATGGTGTGCTCGGCGGCTTCCCCATGGACAGCCTGAAGGTAGAGCTCGTGGACGGTTCTTTCCACCCCGTTGACTCTGACCAGCTCTCATTCGAGATCGCTGCACAGCTGGCTTACAAGGCGTGCTGCGCCAAGGCCAAGCCCGTACTGATGGAGCCCATCATGAAACTCGAGGTTGTAACTCCCGAGGAGAACATGGGTGATGTCATCGGTGACCTGAACAAGCGTCGTGGCCAGGTAGAGGGTATGGACACCACCCGTACCGGTGCCCGCCTCGTAAAGGCCATGGTACCCCTGGCAGAGATGTTCGGCTATGTGACCGCCCTGCGTACCATTACCTCAGGTCGTGCCACCTCTTCCATGACCTACCATCACCACGCTCCCGTGAGCACCGGTGTGGCCAAGGCTGTACTCGAAGAGCTGAAGGGCCGCGTTGACCTGCTCTAATCAAGACAACCCAAGGACAGGGTCGCCCGTGAGCGAATGACTCTTCACGGGCGATACCCTTCCTTCCAGTTACATTATTATTAATACTCAAATCCAATTCTACAATGAGTCAGAAAATCCGTATCAAGCTGAAGAGCTATGACCACAATCTCGTGGACAAGTCAGCTGCCAAGATTGTTACCACAGTGAAGGCTACCGGTGCCGTTGTCAGCGGTCCCATCCCCCTGCCCACTCACAAGCGTATCTTCACCGTGAACCGCTCTACCTTCGTCAACAAGAAGAGCCGTGAGCAGTTCGAACTGAGTTCTTACAAGCGTCTGATTGATATCTACAGCAGCACTGCCAAGACCGTAGATGCCCTCATGAAGCTTGAGCTCCCCAGCGGTGTTGAGGTCGAGATCAAGGTCTGATACCCCGCACGGCCCGAAAGGTAAGGTTCCTGTGAACCGCCACCCAAGGGTCAAGGACGAATAAAAATCCTGCCTGGTAGTGCATTTTCGTGCTCTGGGCAGGATTTTTGTGCTTGTTTAATTGATATAGGTCAATAATTTAGCTTTTTTTTACCATTTTGTGCAGAAAGAAGGCGCGAGTGTTGGCCAGTTCAGAAAATAATCGTACCTTTGCAGCCGAAAAAGCGGTAGTTGCGCTGGCTTCGGCTATCAATGAGCTTAAAAAAGAACGCCTAAGGTGGTGGTCCTCTTTTTTGTGTGCATGCACTTGTAGGTCGCATAAAGGGGTAAAGAGAGAGTAAAGAACATAATTTTTAAATAACATTTTATTAATAAATCAACTGAAATGCCAGGATTATTAGGAAAAAAAATCGGAATGACATCCGTTTTCAGTGCCGACGGTAAGAATGTACCGTGCACTGTTATCGAAGTTGGTCCTTGCGTGGTTACTCAGATCAAGACCGTAGAGAAGGACGGCTATGCTGCCGTTCAGGTCGGTTACCAGGAGGCTAAGGAGAAGAACACCTCTGCTCCCCTCATGGGTCACTTCAAGAAGGCTGGTACCACTGCCAAGCGCCACTTGGCCGAGTTCGCAGGTTTCGACGGAGAGTTGAACCTCGGGGACGTGCTCACCGTTGACCTTTTCTCTGATTGCAGCTTCGTAGATGTAATCGGTACCTCTAAGGGTAAGGGTTTCCAGGGCGTTGTGAAGCGTCATGGTTTCGGTGGTGTAGGCCAGGCTACTCACGGTCAGGATGACCGTCTCCGCAAGCCAGGTTCTATCGGTGCCTGCTCTTACCCCGCGAAGGTGTTCAAGGGCATGCGCATGGGCGGCCAGATGGGTAACGCTCGCGTTACTACCCACAACCTGCAAGTGTTAAAGGTAATCCCCGAGCACAACCTGCTTCTCATCAAGGGTAGTGTTCCCGGTTACAATGGTTCAATCGTTAGCATTATGAAGTAAGATGGAAGTTAGTGTATTGAATATAAAGGGTGCAGAGACCGGTCGCAAGGTGTCTCTGAACGATGCTATCTACGCCATCGAGCCCAACGACCATGCTCTCTATCTCGACGTGAAGCTCTACCTCGCCAACCAGCGCCAGGGTACTGCCAAGACGAAGGAAAGAAGTGAGATGAGCGGTTCTACCCGCAAGCTCGGCCGTCAGAAGGGTGGTGGCGGTGCACGCCGTGGTGATATCAACTCACCCGTACTCGTAGGTGGTGCTCGTGTTTTCGGTCCCACTCCCCGCGACTACAGCTTCAAGCTGAACAAGAAGGTTCGTCAGCTGGCTCGCAAGAGTGCGCTCAGCTACAAGGCTCAGGAGAACGCTATCATGGTGGTTGAGGACTTCACTTTCGAGGCTCCCAAGACTAAATCGTTCATCGAAATCTTAAATAATCTTAATCTGAACGGCAAGAAGGCTCTCTTCGTTATGCCCGGTGCAGATAAAGTCGTATATTTGTCAGCTCGCAACATCCAGCGTGTCAGCATGATGCCTGCCTCAGCCCTGAATGCCTACAAGGTATTGAACGCTGATGTCATCGTCATGGCAGAAGGTGCGCTTGAGGTCATTGAAGGCAACCTGACGAAATAAATAGGAGTTTAGAACTATGGCATATATCATCAAACCCCTGGTCACTGAGAAGATGACCGGCATCACCGAGAAGCAGAACAAGTTCGGCTTCATCGTACGTCCCGATGCCAACAAGATTGAGATCAAGAAGGAGGTTGAGGCTCTCTACAACGTATCTGTGGTAGCTGTCAACACCTGCAACTACGCCGGTAAGCGCAAAAGCCGCTATACCCGTGCCGGTCTCATCCGCGGACAGAAGAGTGCCTTCAAGAAGGCTATCGTAACCCTGAAGGAGGGTGATACTATTGATTTCTATAGCAACATTTAACAAATAAGATGGCAGTACGTAAATTTAAGCCCACAACACCGGGCCAGAGACACAAAATTATAGGTACTTTCGAAGAGATTACTGCATCAGTACCTGAGAAGTCTCTCGTTTATGGCAAGCGTTCTACAGGCGGTCGCAACAACGACGGCAAGATGACCATGCGCTACATTGGTGGCGGTCATCGTAGAAAGTATCGTTTCATCGACTTCAAGCGAGAGAAGGATGGTGTTCCAGCTGTAGTGAAGACAATCGAGTACGATCCCAACCGTTCGGCTCGCATCGCGCTTCTTTTCTACGCTGATGGTGAAAAACGTTATATTATTGCTCCCAACGGTCTGAAGGTAGGTGCAACCCTGATGAGCGGTGCAGAGGCTGCACCCGAAATCGGTAACTCACTGCCCCTCGCAAACATCCCCGTTGGTACCGTTATCCACAACATCGAGCTTCGTCCCGGTCAGGGCGCACTGCTCGTTCGTTCGGCTGGTAACTTCGCACAGCTGACTTCTCGTGAGGGTCGTTACTGTGTCATCAAGTTGCCCTCCGGAGAGACTCGTCAGATCCTCTCTGCTTGTAAGGCCACTGTAGGTAGTGTAGGTAACAGCGACCATGGTCTGGAGCGCTCAGGTAAGGCTGGTCGTTCACGCTGGTTGGGCCGTCGTCCTCACAACCGTGGTGTAGTCATGAATCCCCACGATCATCCCATGGGTGGTGGTGAAGGCCGTCAGAGTGGTGGTCATCCCCGTTCACGCAAGGGCTTGTATGCTAAGGGTCTCAAGACACGCGCACCCAAGAAGCAGTCTAACAAGTACATTATCGAAAGAGCTAACAAGAAGTAATCCACGAATAATCAGAGGAAACTATGAGTCGTTCATTAAAGAAAGGTCCATACATCGAGGTTAATCTCGAGAAGAAGATTCTCGCCATGAATGAGAGTGGCAAGAAGACTGTTGTCAAGACTTGGGCCAGAGCCAGTATGATTTCACCCGATTTCGTGGGTCATACCGTGGCTGTACACAACGGTAATAAATTCATTCCTGTCTATGTTACGGAGAACATGGTAGGCCACAAGTTGGGTGAGTTCGCTCCTACCCGTCGCTTCGGTGGTCACGCTGGTAACAAGAAATAAGGCAGGACATTGTCGAAAAATTAGAGTAATAATATAATGGGAAAAAGAAAGAAACTGGCTGCCGAGGCTAGAAAGGCAGCACTCAAGACCCAGTATTTTGCAAAACTTAAGGGTTGTCCCTCTTCTCCCCGCAAGATGAGATATGTGGTTGATTTGATTCGCGGCATGGAGGTGAACAGAGCATTGGCTACCCTGAAGTTCGCTTCAAAGGCAGCTGCTGCCGACGTAGAGAAGCTCCTCCGCTCTGCCATTGCCAACTGGGAACAGAAGAACGATCGCAAGGCAGAAGACGGCGAACTGTTCGTGACACGTGTTTTTGTTGACGAGGGCGTTACACTGAAGCGCATGAGACCCGCTCCCCAGGGACGTGGCTACCGCATCCGCAAGCGCAGTAATCATGTTACCTTGTTTGTTGACACTAAGAAAGATTAATTAAGAAGAAACTATGGGACAGAAAGTTAATCCTATAAGCAACCGTCTGGGTATCGTTCGCGGTTGGGATTCGAATTGGTTCGGTGGCAACAACTTCGGTGACACGCTGCTCGAGGACAACAAGATCCGTAAGTATCTGAATACCCGTCTTAGCGATGCCAGCCTTTCACGCATCGTTATCGAGCGCACGCTCAAGCTCGTAACCATTACTGTTTGCACTGCCCGTCCGGGACTCATCATCGGCAAGGCTGGCAAGAACGTTGACGAACTGAAGGAGGAGCTCAAGAAGCTCACCGAGAAGGATGTTCAGATCAATATCTTCGAGGTCAAGAAGCCTGAGCTGGATGCTACTATCGTGGCCAACAACATCGCCCGTCAGGTAGAGGGCAAGATTGCTTACCGCCGCGCTATCAAGATGGCTATCGCCAACACCATGCGCGCAGGTGCCGAGGGTATCAAGGTGCTCATCTGCGGTCGTCTGAATGGTGCTGAAATGGCACGCCGCGAAATGCTCAAGGAGGGTCGTACTCCCCTGCACACTTTCCGCGCTGACATCGACTACTGCCAGAGCGAGGCACTCACCAAGGTAGGTATCCTGGGTATCAAGGTATGGATTTGCCGCGGTGAGAAGTATGGCAAGGTTGACCTTGCTCCCAACTTCACTCAGCAGAAGGAGAGTGGCCGTGGTGGCTTCAACAATGGCAACGAGCGTCGCAACTCTCGTCGCAAGAAGAACAACAATCGTTAAAAAGCAAATTGAATCATGTTACAACCAAAAAGAACAAAATACAGAAGGCCGCAGAAAAATGCCCGCAAGGGTAATGCTCAGCGTGGCAATCAGCTCGCTTTCGGTTCGTTCGGTATCAAGTCACTGGAGACACACTGGATCACCGCTCGCCAGATTGAGGCTGCCCGTGTGGCCATGACGCGTTATATGCAGCGTGAGGGTCAGAGCTGGATCCGTATCTTCCCCGACAAGCCAATCACCAAGAAGCCTGCCGATGTACGTATGGGTAAGGGTAAGGGTGATCCCGTCGGCTACGTGTTCCCCATTACCCCCGGTCGCATCATTTTCGAGATCGAAGGTGTTAGCTATGAGATTGCCAAGGAGGCTCTCCGCCTGGCTGCTCAGAAGCTCCCCGTCACAACCAAGTTCATTGTCAGAAGAGATTACGATAAAAACGCATAATTATGAAAGTTGCAGAAATTAAGGAGTTGAATGATGCCGACCTGAAGGAGAGAATCCAGACCGAGAAGGCTCAGTACCATCAGATGAAGCTCAATCACGCTGTATCACCCCTTGAGAACAATTCTCAGATTAAGGCTGCGCGTCGTAATATTGCCCGCCTGGAAACCATCCTCCGCGAGCGTGAGCTTAACAAATAAATTGGTCTTACACAATGGAAGAAAGAAACTTAAGAAAGACAAGAACGGGTGTTGTTATCAGCGACAAGATGGACAAGACCATCGTGGTGGCTGCTCAGTTCAAGGAGAAGCACCCCATTTACGGTAAGTTCGTCAGCAAGACGAAGAAGTACCATGCTCACGACGAGAAGAACGATTGCCACAAGGGTGATACTGTTCTCATCATGGAGACTCGTCCCTTGAGCAAGACTAAGAGATGGAGAGTAGTAGAAATCGTAGAAAGAGCTAAGTAATTATGATACAGACAGAATCAAGACTGGTAATCGCAGACAACAGTGGTGCTCGTGAGGCGCTTTGTATCCGCGTGCTGGGTGGTACTCGCCGTCGTTACGCATCCGTAGGTGACGTAATCGTTGTGGCTATCAAGAGCACTATTCCCACGAGTGATGTCAAGGCCGGTTCAGTATCTAAGGCACTGATCGTACGTACAAAGAAGGAAGTACGCCGCCCCGATGGTTCGTACATCCGTTTTGATGACAACGCTTGTGTGTTGCTGAACAATGCAGGTGAGTTGCGTGGTAGTCGTATCTTCGGTCCCGTGGCTCGCGAACTCAGAGCTGTCAACATGAAGGTCGTTTCACTGGCACCTGAGGTTCTTTAATCTATTATAAAGATAAGAAGACATGAGTAAGTTACACATTAAGAAAGGCGATACAGTTTACGTGAATGCTGGCGACAACAAGGGCCAGACGGGTAAAGTGTTGAAAGTGTTCGTTAAGGAGCAGCGCGCACTCGTAGAGGGTGTCAACATGGTTAGCAAGAGCCAGAAGCCCAGTGCCAAGAACCCTCAGGGTGGCATTGTCAAGATGGAGGCTCCCATTCAGATTTCAAACCTGAATGTCGTTGACCCCAAGACGGGAAAGCCTACTCGTATCGGTAGAAAGTTAAACGCTGACGGCAAACTGGTCCGTTATGCTAAAAAATCTGGAGAGGAGATTAAGTAATGGCAAATACAGCAAGCCTTAAGAAGGAATATGCAGAGCGCATCGCGCCTGCCCTGAAGAAGCAGTTCAACTATACCTCTACAATGCAGATTCCCGTGTTGAAGAAGATCGTCATCAACCAGGGTCTGGGTATGGCAACTGCCGACAAGAAGATTATTGAAGTGGCCATCAACGAGATTACCGCCATCACCGGTCAGAAAGCCGTGGCTACGGTATCCAAGAAGGACGTTGCCAACTTCAAGTTGCGTAAGAAGATGCCCATCGGTGTAATGGTGACATTGCGTCGTGAGCGTATGTATGAGTTCCTCGAGAAGCTCGTGCGCGTGGCTCTGCCCCGTATCCGTGACTTCAAGGGTATCGAGAGCAAGTTCGATGGTCGTGGCAACTACACCCTGGGTATTCAGGAGCAGATTATCTTCCCTGAAATCAACATCGACGCCATCGACCGCATTCTCGGTATGAACATCACCTTCGTTACTACCGCCAAGACGGACGAGGAGGGTTTCGCTCTGCTCAAGGAGTTTGGTCTTCCCTTTAAGAACGCTAACAAATAAGTAAATTGATATGGCAAAAGAATCAATGAAGGCCCGTGAGGTCAAGAGAGCGAAGCTTGTGGCAAAGTATGCTGAGAAGCGTGCTGCATTGAAGAAGATTGTCAACGATCCCAACAGTGATCCTGTAGATGCCTTCGAGGCAGCTCAGAAGTTGCAGGCTATTCCCCGCAACGCCAATCCCATTCGTCTGCACAACCGCTGCAAGATTACCGGTCGTCCCAAGGGCTACATGCGCTTGTTCGGTCTCAGCCGTATTCAGTTCCGCGAGATGGCATCAAACGGTCTGATTCCCGGTGTAAAGAAGGCCAGCTGGTAAGTCGCTGACATCCGAAAGAAGACTAATAAGGAAAATAGAGTGTTTAATATTGTCGGGAGAGTCCCGATTAATTAAATTTTTTATCAAATGACAGATCCTATAGCAGATTTTCTGACGCGTTTGAGAAATGCCATTCAGGCAAAGCACAGAGTCGTTGAGGCTCCCGCGTCAAACTTGAAGAAGGAAATTACCAAGATCCTCTTCGAGAAGGGCTATATCCTGAACTACAAGTTCGTGGAGGATGGTCCTCAGGGTACAATCAAGATTGCGTTGAAGTACGATGCGAAGAACAAGACCAACGCCATCAAGAAATTGATTAGAATATCCACGCCCGGTATGCGTAAATATACCGGTTACAAGGATATGCCGAGAGTTATTAACGGATTGGGTATTGCCATTTTATCCACTTCCAAGGGTGTAATGACGAACAAGGAGGCTGCTGACCTGAAGATCGGTGGTGAGGTTCTTTGTTATGTATATTAATAGGAGGAACGTAGAATGTCTAGAATAGGAAAACTTCCCATTACTATTCCCGCAGGTGTTACTGTCACCGTCAGTGACGAGAACGTTGTTACTGTAAAGGGTAAGGAAGGCGAACTGACACAGGCTGTTCACCCCTCCATCAAGATAAATCTCTCAGAGGGTGAAATGACCTTCGAGATGGATGAGACCAATGACACCGTAGATACTAAGCAGCGTCATGCTTTCCATGGCCTCTACCGTGCACTTATCAACAACATGGTGGTAGGTGTAAGCGAGGGCTATGAGAAGAGACTCGAGCTGGTCGGTGTAGGTTACCGTGTGAGCAACCAGGGCAACCTCGTTGAGTTCGCACTGGGTTACACTCATCCCATCGTGCTGCAGCTCCCCGCTGAGATTAAGGTAGAAACTAAGTCTGAGCGTAATCAGAATCCTCTGATTATCCTGAGGTCTTGCGACAAGCAGTTGCTCGGCCAGGTATGTGCCAAGATACGTACCTTCCGCAAGCCTGAGCCTTACAAGGGTAAGGGTATTCTGTTCGTAGGTGAGCAGATCCGTAGAAAGTCTGGTAAGTCTGCTGGTGCTAAGTAACTTTAAAACTTGAAGATCATGACAACAAAATTAGATAGACGAATCAAGATTAAGTACAGAGTGCGTAACAAGATCTCTGGCACTGCAGAGCGCCCTCGCATGACTGTCTTCAGAAGCAATAAGCAGATTTATGTACAGATGATCAATGACCAGAATGGTACCACCCTGTGCAGCGCATCTTCTCTCGGCATGGAGGCCATGCCTAAGAAAGAGCAGGCTCAGAAGGTTGGTGAACTCGCCGCCAAGAAGGCTCTTGAGGCAGGTATCACCGCAGTGGTATTCGACCGCAACGGTTATCTGTATCACGGAAGAGTAAAAGAGGTGGCTGATGCTGCCCGTAACGGTGGACTTAAATTCTAAGATTGATTATGGCAAATATTGTTAAGGTAAACAGCGATACCGAACTTAAGGATAGATTGGTGGCTATCAACCGCGTTACCAAGGTGACCAAGGGTGGTAGAACCTTCACTTTCTCTGCCATTGTCGTTGTCGGCAACGAGAACGGCATCATTGGTTGGGGTTTAGGTAAGGCCGGTGAAGTAACCGCTGCCATCGCAAAGGGTGTTGAGGCTGCTAAGAAGAATTTGGTGAAGGTGCCCGTTGTAAAGGGTACCGTGCCCCACGAGGCTTCCGCTCACTTCGACGGTGCTGAGGTGCTCATCATGCCTGCATCTGCCGGTACCGGTGTGGTAGCTGGTGGTGCTATGCGTGCCGTCCTCGACAGCGTGGGCGTCAAGGACGTGCTCGCTAAGTCAAAGGGTTCTTCTAACCCCCACAACTTGGTCAAGGCTACCATCAACGCTCTGGCTTCCATGCGTGATGCCAAGATGGTGGCTGAGAACCGTGGTGTTTCAGTAGAAAAAGTATTTAGAGGTTAAGGAGATAAACTATGGCTACGATTAAAGTAAAGCAGGTAAGAAGCAGAATCCATGCTCCCAAGACTCAGAAGGCCACTCTTGACACGCTTGGTCTGACCAAGATGAACAAGGTTGTCGAGATTGAGGACACTCCCTCAAACCGTGGCTTGATTAACGCTGTACACCACTTGGTGGCAGTTATCGATTAATGTAAATCTGATAAATTGTAACAGTTATGAAACTTAATAATTTGAAACCCGCTGCTGGTGCAACTCATTCTCGCCGTAGAATCGGTCGTGGACCCGGTTCTGGTCTGGGTGGTACTTCTACCCGTGGTCACAAGGGTGCCAAGGCTCGCTCTGGCTACAAGAGAAAGATTGGTTTCGAGGGTGGTCAGATGCCTTTGCAGCGTCGCGTTCCCAAGTTCGGCTTCAAGAATATCAACCGTGTTGAGTATCAGGTGGTCAATCTGGTGAACATCCAGAAGCTGGCTGAGCAGGGTATCGAGAAGATCGGTATCAACGAGTTGGTTGCTGCAGGCCTTGTCAAGGCTTCTCAGCCCGTGAAGATTCTTGGTGTTGGTACTCTCACTGCCAAGGTTGAGGTTGTTGCCAACGCATTCTCTAATTCAGCTGAAACAGCAATCACAAACGCTGGCGGTACTGCCACAAAACTTTGATTAAATGAAGAAGTTTATCGGAACCATTAAGAACATTTGGGCCATTGAGGACCTGCGCACGCGCATCCTTATCACGCTTGTATTTGCCGTCATCTATCGTTTCGGCTCATACATCGTGCTTCCTGGCATCGACCCCAACGTGGCCAGCGAGAGTCTGGCTAACCAGGCTGCCAACAACGGTCTGCTCAACTTGTTGAGTATGTTCTCTGGAGGTGCATTTACCCATGCTTCTATCTTTGCACTGGGTATCATGCCCTACATCTCGGCTTCGATTGTGATTCAGCTTCTTTGCGTTGCCGTTCCTTCCTTCCAGAAGATCCAGAGGGAGGGAGAGAGCGGTCGCCGCAAGATCAACCAGTACACCCGTGCGCTGACCCTCGTCATCCTCATGATTCAGGCTCCCGCCTATCTGTTCAACCTTCAGCATCAGATGGGACCTGCCATGCCTGAGATGACCTGGAACTTCCTTCTCCCCAGCACCATCATCATGGCGGCTGGCAGTATGTTCATCCTCTGGCTGGGTGAGCGTATCACGGACAAGGGCATCGGCAACGGTGTGTCTTTGATCATCATGCTGGGTATCATTGCCCGTCTGCCCGAGGCTTTCGGCCAGGAACTTGGTTTCCGTTACAACAATGGTGGACTCGTGATGTTCCTTATTGAAATCATCATTCTCTTCGGTGCTGTACTCGTTGCCATCCTGCTCGTCCAGGGTACGCGCAAGATTCCCGTACAGTATGCCAAGCGTATCATGGGCAACCAGCAGGTTGGCGGTGCACGCCAGTATCTCCCTCTGAAGGTGTTCAGTGCCAACGTGATGCCTATCATCTTTGCCCAGGCTTTGATGTTTATCCCCGGTATCGTGGCTGGTGCTCTGGCTGGTGACGCCTCGGCTGCTGCCATTGCGTTCCGCGACACCCAGGGGCTGTGGTATAACCTGCTGACAGCAATCTTAATCGTTGCTTTCACCTATTTCTATACCGCAATCACCATGAACCCCGTTCAGATGGCAGAAGACATGAAGCGAAACAATGGTTTCATACCTGGTGTACGCCCTGGTAAGGAAACGGCTGAATACATTGATGGTGTTATGTCAAGAATTACCTTCCCTGGTTCTCTCATCCTCGCGTTCATCGCCATCATGCCTGTCTTCGCAGGTTTGATTGACGTGAGACCTGAGTTTGCACAGTTCTTCGGAGGTACTTCTCTTCTCATTCTCGTGGGTGTGGTACTTGATACCCTCCAGCAGATTGAAAGTCATCTGATGATGCGTCACTATGATGGCCTGTTGAGTTCTGGTAGAATCCGTGGTCGTTCAATGAGTGCATATTAAGACTTATCCTTATGATATTTCTTAAGACAGAAGACGAGATAGAATTAATGCGCAAGGCCAACTTGTTGGTGGGACGCACCTTGGCGGAGATCGGTAAGGTCATCCGGCCGGGTGTGACCACTAAGGAGTTGGACAAGATAGCGGACGAGTACATCCGCGACAACGGGGCTATACCCACTTTCAAGGGTTTCCCTAATCCATACGGACCGGCTTTCCCTGCCGCCATCTGTACCTCAGTCAATGAACAGGTGGTGCATGGGGTGCCCAACGACGAACCTCTGAAGGAGGGTGACATCGTTTCCGTTGACTGCGGTACTCTTCTGGATGGTTTCAATGGTGACTCCTGCTACACCTTTATGGTGGGGGAGGTGAGTGAAGAGGTCAAGACCCTGCTCCGCGTCACCAAGGAGTCTCTCTATCTTGGCATTGAGAATGCCCTGGCTGGCAGGCGTATCGGTGACATCGGTTATGCCATACAGCAGCATTGCGAATGTCATGGCTTCGGCGTGGTGCGCGAGTTTGTAGGGCACGGAATCGGCAGGGAAATGCACGAGGATCCTGCTGTTCCCAATTACGGTCGCCGTGGAAACGGCACCATGATGAAGAACGGTCTGTGCATTGCCATCGAGCCCATGATAACGATGGGTACGCGAGAGGTGTATCTCATGCCAGACAAATGGACGGTTGTCACCCGTGACGGGAAGCCGGCAGCTCATTTTGAGCATACCATCGCCATTCATCATGGCAAGGCCGACATTCTCTCTTCGTTTGAGGAAATAGAAAAACTTGGAGTATAAGAACATAATATGGCAAAACAAAACGCTATTGAAATCGATGGTGTAATCACCGAGTCACTCTCCAATGCCATGTTTCACGTGGAGCTGGAGAATGGTCACGAGATTACCGCGCATATCTCAGGTAAGATGAGAATGCACTACATTAAGATTCTGCCCGGAGATAAGGTGCGTGTGGAGATGAGTCCATACGACTTGACCAAAGGCCGCATAGTTTTCAGATACAAATAACAAAGAATTAGATATGAAAACAAGAGCTTCATTAAAAAAGCGCACCCCTGACTGCAAGATTGTACGTCGCAAGGGTCGTCTGTATGTAATTAACAAAAAGAACCCTAAGTTCAAGACACGTCAGGGTTAATTATTGCAAAAATTAGAATAGTATATGGCAATTAGAATTGTTGGTGTTGATTTACCTCAGAACAAGAGAGGTGAAATCGCTTTGACTTATGTGTATGGCCTGGGTCGCAGCAGCGCAGGCAAGATCCTGGACAAGGCTGGTGTGGACCGTGACAAGAAGGTTTGTGACTGGACTGACGACGATGCCGCCAAGATTCGTGAGATTATCGGTACCGAGTACAAGGTAGAGGGTGACTTGCGTTCAGAGATTCAGATGAACATCAAGCGTCTGATGGATATCGGTTGCTATCGTGGCGTACGTCACCGTAACGGACTTCCCGTTCGTGGCCAGAGCACCAAGAACAACGCACGTACTCGCAAGGGCAGAAAGAAGACCGTTGCTAACAAGAAAAAGGCTACTAAATAATTAATTGAGATATGGCAAAGAAAACAGTCGCAGCAAAGAAGAGAGTCGTTAAGGTTGACGCCATGGGTCAGCTGCACGTACACAGTTCTTTCAATAACATCATCGTATGTTTGGCTAACAGCGAGGGCCAGGTTATTTCATGGTCTTCAGCTGGTAAGATGGGTTTCCGCGGTAGCAAGAAAAATACTCCCTACGCTGCTCAGATGGCAGCACAGGACTGTGCAAAGGTCGCCTATGACCTGGGTCTTCGCAAGGTGAAGGCATACGTCAAGGGTCCCGGCAACGGTCGTGAGTCTGCCATTCGTACCGTACATGGTGCCGGTATCGAGGTAGTTGAGATCATTGACGTGACTCCATTGCCCCACAACGGATGCCGTCCTCCCAAGAGAAGAAGAGTATAATACAGGATTTAATACAGATTTGAATTATGGCAAGATATACAGGTCCTAAATCAAGAATTGACCGTCGTTTTGGTGAGACCATCCTCGGTTCTGAGAAAGTTCGTGCCCGCAGAAATTTCCCTCCTGGTCAGCATGGCAACAACCGTCGTCGCAAGACTTCTGAGTACGGTATCATGTTGGCTGAGAAGCAGAAGGCAAAATACACTTACGGTGTACTGGAGAAGCAGTTCCGCAACATGTTTGAGAAGGCTTCTCGTACCAGTGGCATTACGGGTGTGATCCTGCTCCAGAACCTTGAGAGCCGCCTCGACAACGTTGTCTATCGTCTGGGTATTGCTCCTACGCGCCGTGCCGCCCGTCAGCTTGTCAACCACAAGCACATCGTGGTGGATGGCAAGGTAGTAGGCATCGCTTCTTACAGCGTTAAGCCCGGTCAGATTGTGGGTGTTCGCGAGCGCTCCAAGTCCCTTGAGGTCATTGCAGCAGCACTGGCTGGTTTCAACCACAGCAAGTATCCCTGGATTGAGTGGGATGAGTCACAGAAGGCTGGTAAGTTCCTTCACAAGCCTGAGCGTGCAGACATTCCTGAGACCATTAAGGAGCAGTTGATCGTTGAGTTGTACTCTAAATAATAATTAAGGATGGCGATATTAGCATTTCAAAAACCTGAAAAAGTAATAATGTTGGAGGGCGACGAGCGCTACGGCAAATTCGAGTTCCGACCCCTTGAAGGTGGCTTTGGTACTACCGTAGGTAATGCTTTGCGCCGAATTCTTCTTTCATCTCTCGATGGCTTTGCTATCAATACCGTGTCTATCAGCGGAGTGGAGCATGAGTTTGCCACCGTACCTGGTGTGAAGGAGGATGTGACAAACATTATTCTGAATTTGAAGCAAGTCCGCTTCAAGCAGATCGTAGAAGAATTCGAGAACGAGAAAGTTAGCGTAACGGTCGAGAACACCACTGAGTTCCGTGCTGGCGACTTTAACAAGTATCTGACTGGATTTGAAGTGTTAAACCCTGAATTAGTTATTTGCCATTTAGATGCCAAAGCCTCGATGCAGATAGAAATCAGTATTAACAAAGGTCGTGGTTACGTGCCTGCAGAGGATAACCGCGAATACTGCACCGATGTTAATGTGATTCCCATTGATTCAATTTACACTCCTATCAGAAACGTGAAGTACGCTGTCGAGAACTTCCGCGTGGAGCAGAAGACCGACTACGAAAAGCTCGTTCTGGAAATTACCACCGATGGTTCCATACACCCGAAGGAGGCCTTGAAGGATGCAGCTCGCATCCTCATCCAGCACTTTATGCTCTTCTCTGATGACAAGATTACACTTGAAAACATGGATTCAGAGTGCAATGAAGAGTTTGATGAGGAAGTACTGCACATGCGTCAGCTCTTGAAGACGCGCCTCGTTGACATGGATCTCTCCGTTCGTGCCCTCAACTGTCTGAAGGCTGCCAACGTTGATACCCTTGGAGACTTGGTACAGTTCAACAAGACTGACCTCCTCAAGTTCCGCAACTTCGGTAAGAAATCGCTCACTGAGCTTGATGATTTGCTCGAGGGTCTGAATCTGTCGTTTGGAACTGACATCACCCGTTATAAACTTGACAAGGATTGATTTCCTCTGTCTTAAAAGAAAACAAGAAAAATGAGACATAACAAGAAATTCAACCATCTCGGTCGTACTGCATCTCATCGTGCTGCCATGCTCAGCAATATGGCAGTAAGCTTGATTATGCACAAAAGAATCACTACGACCGTCGCTAAGGCAAAGGCGCTGAAGAAGTATGTGGAGCCCCTCATCACCAAGTCAAAGCAGGACACCACTAACTCTCGCCGCGTTGTGTTCAGCTACTTGCAGGACAAGTATGCCATTACCGAACTTTTCGGTGCTATCGCCGAGAAGGTAGCCGACCGTCCCGGTGGCTACACCCGCATCATCAAGACGGGTTTCCGTGCCAATGACAATGCTCCCATGTGCTTCATCGAGCTCGTTGACTTCGATGAGAACATGGCCAAGACTGCAAAGAAGGCTAAGCGCACTCGTCGCTCTAAGAAGAGCTCTGCCGAAGCACCTGCTGCTCCTGTAGCTGAGGCTCCTGCAGCAGAAGCACCCGCTGAGGCTAATGCCGAGGCTGCTGCTGAATAAGCAGAATGATTCTAATTTGCAATAAAGAGGGTCGTTTCATCCGGGAGGGTGGAACGACCCTGTTCTTTCTACCATCCTTTCTACCTTTCACCTTTCATCCTTTCACCCTTTCTTCTCCTGTCCTTCTCTCCTTCTCTCCTTCTCTCCTCTGGGGCTTACTTTACTTCTGTTCTTCGTTTTTTTTCTCTCAGTCTTTCTCTTCTTCTCTTGTTGACTCCGTTATTCTTTCTGATGTTTCTTACGGTATTGCAGGGGTGAGCATTTCATGTATTGCTTGAAATACTTCCCGAAGAAGGACTGGTTGGGGAAGTTCATGCTGAGGGCGATTTCCTTCACGGGCATGTCCGTATAGGCCAGCAGCTGACATGCCTTGCTCGTCACCATCTCCGCAATCCATGACAGTGCCGACTTTCCCGTCCTCTCCTTGATGATGGTGGAGAAGTAGCGGGGGGTGAGATATTGCTGTTCGGCGTAATATTGCACTTCCCTTTCCCTCTTGTAGTCCTTGAAGAGTGCTGTGACGAACTGATATACGATCTTGTCCTTGTGGCTAGGGGCTTCCGGCGTATGGCTGCTCTGGTGGTTCGTGTAGTAGAGGAAGAGTTCCGTGAAGAGTGCCTCGGACAGGCATTCTGCCTCGCGCATGAGGAAGCGCCGTTGCACGGTGTCTTCCTTGATGTCGTTGTAGAGCCTAAGTTTGCGGTCGAGAAGGTGTGACAGTTCCTCGATGCTTTTCTGTTCCTCCGGGGTTAGCGTGATGTAAGGCTGGTGGCGAATGTTGAGAATGATGCGCTGCGCAGCGGCCCTCTCCACAAAAGGCAGGATATAGTCGAGCGTGCTCTTGAAGACGATGCCTTCGATGTCGGGGCTCCACGACAGGACGTGGATGAAGGTGGAGGAGACGTAGATGTAGAGATCACCCTCGCTGATGGTATGGACCGACTCCCCCAGTCGTATCTGTGCGCTGCCTTTCTGGCAGAGCAGGAAACCGCAGATGCTGAGGACGGAATTGATTCGTCCTTCCTGGTCCAGATGCTGGGCTATGTCGCTGATGTTGAGTTTCTGAAAGGGAAGCATGTGGCGGTTCAGTTAAAAAACATCACAAATATAGGGCTTTTTATGATAATAGGGCTGAAAAAGGCTTAAAAAGTGTTGTTTTCAAATGAAAAACATACAAATCGAACAATAATTGGACTCTTTTGAACTTTTACAAGTAAAGATAATCGCGTACCTTTGCACCCGAAATGAACAAGCAATTAATACATAAGGTCAAGCAATAATTATATAAGGTATGAAACTCAATATTGTATGTTGTATGCTGGCTGCCTGCGTGATGTGTTCCTGTGGCAGCCGTGACAGTAAGGTGGAGGCCTTGCCCTCCGTCAAGGTTGTCGAAGCCCGTGTGAGTGGTGAGGGTGTCACGCAGCAATATCCGGGCAAGGTAGTGGCTTCTGCCGATGCCAATGTCTCCTTCAAGGTGCCCGGCACGCTGCGCCGCGTGAACGTGAAGGAAGGCCAGCATGTGGCCAAGGGGCAGTTGTTGGCAGAGCTGGACAACACCGACTACCTCGTGCAGCTGAAAGCCACAGAGGCCGAGCATGCCCAGATCAAGGCAGAGGCCGAACGTGTGATAGGTCTGTACGGTGAGGGGGCTACCACCTCCAGCCTCTATGACAAGGCACGCTATGGCCTGGAGCAGATCAATGCCAAGCTGGAGAATCACCGTAACCAGTTGGCCTATACCCGCATCTATGCCCCCTACGAGGGTGTCGTGCAGAAGATTTATATGAACGAGGGGGAGACGGTAGGAGCCGGCATGCCTGTGGTGGGTATGCTCTCGTCGGCTGCCCCCGAGATAGAAATCAACCTGCCTGCCGGGGCCTATGCCCATCGTCAGCAGTTCAACTCCTTTACCTGCACCTTTGACGTGCTGCCTGGCGAGACCATGACGGCCACCGAGGTCTGTGTCCTGCCCCAGGCCAATTCCAATCAGCTATATACCATGCGTCTGAAGCTGAACGAACGGCATGAGAAGGTGTCTCCTGGCATGTCCACTTGGGTAACTATCACGTCCTCAGGTGTTGAGACACCTACCGTACGTGTGCCTGCAACCTGTCTGCTGCAGAAGGAGGGAAAGACCTACCTGTTTGTCTATAGCGCAGAGACGCAGACGGTGAAGCGCGTCCCGGTACAGGTAGCACGTCTGCATACTGATGGCACCGCTGAGGTGCTGGGCGAGGTGAAAGCCGGTACCCTCGTAGTGGCCTGCGGAGTACATCATGTAAAGGATGGAACCAAGGTGAAGCGACTGGCAGAGGTCTCGAAGACGAATGTAGGGGGGATGCTGTAATTGATGATTGGCTGCGCGAAGCCAGCAGGACTAGCAAAACTAGAATATCTAGTAAATCTAGCCAATCTAGTAAAACTAGCAAAACTAGTAAATCTAGTAAATCTAGAATAACTAGCAGAACTAGTCCCTTTGGCGGAGCTCCTCTCAATTCTCATCCTTTCGATAACTCATCCTTTCGATAACCTATAACCTCTCAACTTTAAAACTCCTCTAAACTCTAAACTCTCAACAAATAAACTATGGACTTAGGAAAATGGGCCTTTAACAACAGAGGTTTGATATACTTCCTCGTGGCGGTGCTGATGGCAGGAGGTGTCTTCTCGGTATATAGCATGAGCAAACTGGAAGACCCCGAGGTGAAAGTCAAGATGGCCATGGTGGTGGCTGTCTATCCCGGTGCCAGTGCCCATCAGGTGGAACTGGAAGTGACCGATGTCTTGGAGAAGCAAATCCGCATGATGGGTGACCTGGATAATGTGGAGAGCTATTCCTACAACGACATGTGTATCATGCAGGTGGAACTCCGCAGCACCCTGAGCAATGATGATGTTGAACAGTGCTGGGACCGTCTCCGCCGTAAGGTGACCGATGCACAAAGCCTGCTGCCCAGCGGTGTGACGGTCAGTGTGAAGGATGACTTCAGCAATGTCTATGGCATCTTCTATGCCCTGACGGGCGATGGCTTGAGTGAGCGGGAACTCAGCGACTATGCCGAACTCCTGAAGCGCGAGGCTGCCGCCATGGAGGGCGTTGACCGTGTGGAACTGTACGGCAAGCAGAAGGAAGTCATCGAGATACGTCTGCTCCAGGACAAGATGTCCAGCATGGGCGTGATGCCCGCTGAGGTACTTGCCACGCTGAACGGACAGAACGGCACCCACTATGCCGGCTACTATGACAATGGTGACCAGCGTGTGCGTGTCACGGTGAATGACAAGTTCCGCACCGTGAAGGACATCAGCAGGATGCTCATCCAGGGGCACGAGCGTGACCAGCTCCGTGTGGCCGACATTGCCGAGGTGGAGAAGGGCATCCAGAAGCCTGTACGCAACGCCCTGTACTATGACAACGAACCGGCCATCGGTGTGCTCATAGCCTGTTCGCCGAGTGCCGACATCACCAAGGTGGGGCGTGCCGTGGAGCGTCGCATAGCAGAACTGGAGGCTACCCGCTTTCCCGTGGGCGTGGCCTGCCACAAGGTCTTCTACCAGCCTGACCGTGTGAACGATGCCCTGGGTACCTTTGCCCTCAACCTCGTAGAGTCCGTCCTCATCGTTGTCGTGCTCCTCATGTTTTTCATGGGCATCAAGAGCGGCATCATCATCGGTTCCAGCCTCGTCATCATCGTCATGGGCTCCATCCTTGTGCTCGGTTCACTGGACGGCACCATGCAGCGCGTCTCGCTGGCCTCGTTCATCCTGGCCATGGGTATGCTGGTCGATAATGCCATCGTCATCGTAGATGGCATCCTCATCGACCTCAAGGCCGGGAAGCCGCGCATGGAGGCCCTGACAGCGACGGGCAAGCGTACCGCCATGCCTCTGCTCGGTGCGACGCTCATCGCCATCCTCTCCTTCCTGCCCATCTTCCTCTCTCCCGACACGGCTGGCATCTATGTCCACGACCTCTTTGTCGTGTTGGCCGTTTCCCTGCTGCTGAGCTGGATCCTGGCCCTGGTACACGTTCCCCTCATGTCCAACCGCCTCTTCAAGGCAAAGAGCAAGGAGGTGAAGCCGGTTGCCGAAGGTGCTTCCCTCTATGACGGCATCACCTACAGGGTGCTCCGCCGCATCCTGGCTTTCTGCCTCGGCCATCGCTGGAGTATGGTAGTCCTCATGGTGGTTCTCTGCGTGGCAGCCGTACTGGGTTATCCCTTTATGCGCCAGGGATTCTTCCCGGACATGGAGTACGACCAGGCCTACATGGAGTACAAGTTGCCCGAAGGCACCAACTACACCCGTGTGAAGCGCGACCTGGACAGCATCCAAGCCTATCTGCGTACCCGTCCCGAGGTGAAGCACATCACCTGCAGCACGGGAGGAACTCCTGCCCGCTACAACCTGGTGCGCACCATAGCCACTCCCTCCCTGTCCTACGGTGAACTCATCATCGACTTTGAGAGCCCCCGGGCACTCCGCGAGAACATGGACGAGATTCAGCAGTACCTGAATACCCATTTCCCGGATGCGTACTGCAAACTGAAGCTCTATAACCTGATGTTCAAGAAGTATCCCATCGAACTTCAGATTGAGGGTCCCGACCCCGCTGTGCTCCATGCCCTCTCCGACAGTGTGAAGAGCATCATGGAGAAGAGTGGCAAGGCTTGTCTCATCACCACCGACTGGGAACCCCAGGTGCCTGTCCTCGCCGTGGATTACGACCAGTCTGCAGCCCGTTCCGTGGGCATCAGCCGTCAGGAACTCAGCGTGTCGCTGCTCACCGCCAGCGGTGGTCTGCCCGTGGGCAGTTTCCACGAGGGTATCTATGACAACAGCATCCTTGTGAAGTGTGTCGATGAAAAGGGACGTCCCGTGGAGAACCTCATGGACTTGCAGACCTTCTCCATGATGCCCAACCTCAACGCCTTGCTTACCGAGGAGAACGTCATCCGCATGAAGACGGGTACCCTCGACCGTGAAGACCTTATCCACGCTGCCATAGGCACCACCCCCCTGCGGCAGGTGAGCCGCGGCATACAGGTGGAGTGGGAGGATCCCGTTGTGCCACGCTACAACGGACAGCGCATGCAGCGCGTACAGTGCTCGCCCCTACCCGGAGCCGAGACGGAGAAGACACGTGCCGCCCTGGCCCGTGAGATAGACAAGATGGAACTGCCCGATGGCTACAAGATGAGCTGGAAGGGAGAGAAGGCTGCCAGCGACCGCAGCATGAAGTACCTCTTTGCCAACTTCCCACTGGCCATCATCCTCATGATAGGTCTTCTCATCCTGCTCTTCAAGGACTACCGCAAGCCCTTCATCATCTTCTGCACCATCCCCATGGTCTTTGTCGGTGTCATCCTCACCATGCTGCTCACCGGCAAGCAGTTTACCTTCGTGGCCATTGTCGGTGCACTGGGACTCATCGGCATGATCATCAAGAACGGGATCGTGCTCATTGATGAAATCAACCTCGAACTGCAGGAGGGAGTTGCACCCTACGAAGCACTCCTCAGGAGTTCCATGAGCCGTCTCCGTCCTGTGATGATGGCCTCGCTGACCACCGTGCTGGGCATGATACCCCTGCTCACCGATGCCATGTTCGGCTCGCTGGCTGTGACCATCATGGGCGGACTGCTCTTCGGAACGGTCATCACGCTCCTGTTCATCCCCGTGCTCTATGCCTTGTGCTTTGGCATCACCAACCCCAAACCCGAAAACTCAGCAAAATGAAAAAGATACTCATATTCCTATTTATCCTCCCCCTGTCAGCCTCTGCCCAGCAGCTCTCCCTCGATGAATGCCGGGAGCTGGCCTTGCAGTACAACAAGGACAAGCAGAGTGCCCAGCTGACCACGCAGCAGGCTGCCCTCTCGCTGAAGAGCATGAAGACCAAGTACCTGCCCGACTTCTCCCTGACAGCCCTCGGACTCTATGACACGGGGGAAGGCTCGCTCGGGCTCGGCCTGAACCAACTCAAGGAAGGTCTTGCACAGGCCATCCAGGGGGGTGTTATGAGTGGTGCACTCACTCCCCAGATGGGAGCCTGGATGGGGCAGGTGGGGGCTCAGGTGCCCGACCGTGTGAACGTGGACTTCAAGATGGGATTCATGTACGGCGCGTCTCTCCTGATGAAGCAGCCTCTCTACATGGGAGGCAAGATACGTGCCGGCGTGCAGATGTCGCAGTGGGGCGTGGAGATGGCCCGCCAGCAGGAACGCCTCACTGATGCCGAGGTCATCCAGCGGGTCAATGAGGCTTATGCCAACTGTGTCAAGGCCAACGAGATGAAGGTGGTGGCCGAGAAATACAAGGTGCTGCTTGACGAGCTGGAAAGGAACGTCCAGAGTGCCGTACGTCACGGGCTCAGGATGAAGAACGATGTCACCAAGGTGCAGGTACGGCTCAATGAGGTGGAACTGAAGCTGCGCCGTGCCGAGAATGCACAGCGGCTGGCCATGATGAACCTCTGTCACCTCATCGGACAACCTCTCGCGGCCCAGTTCACCGTCAGTTCAATGTACCCGGCCGTCAGTGATGCCCAGACGCTCCTGGCGGCCGATGTGACCCAGCGTCCCGAGTACGCCCTGCTCGACTACCAGGCCAGAATGGCCGGACAGCAGGTTCGCCTGGCCAAGTCCGAACTCCTGCCCCAGGTAGCCCTGTTGGCCAAGTACGGTTATGCGCATGGTGTCAAGGTGGCTGATGACTATCTGCTGGATGGTCTGAATTTCGCCGCAGGAATTACTGTCAATGTGCCCCTCTACCATTTTGGTGAGCGGCAGCAAAAGGTGAAGAAGGCAAGGGTGCAGCAGCAGCAGGCCGAACTGGAACGTGACAACAAGGCCGAGCTCATGCAGCTGGAGATTACCCGTGCAGCCAACAACCTTGACGAAGCCCGTCTTGAGGTACAGCTCTGCGACCGCTCCCTTGCGCAGGCAGAGGAGAGTATGCAGCTCAGTCGGCAGCAGTATGAGGCCGGAGTCGAACCCCTTTCTGACTACCTTGAGGCCCAGGCCCTGTGGCAGCAGGCATGGCAGAGCCAGGTTGATGCCCGTTTCCAACTCTATCTTCAGAGCGTGGCCTATCTCAAGGCTTGCGGACGACTGGTGGAGTAAAGCCTACCACGGTGACTTCCACCGGCATGTGGCCGGCCCGGATGATACCTATCTCCTTGGCAGCCCGGTAACTGAGATCCACGATGAAACCCTTGCGGAAGGGCCCCCTGTCAGTGACCTTGACCACGACCTCCTTGCCGTTGGCCGGGTTATAGACGCGCAGCAAGGTGCCGAAGGGATGCTTCATGTGGGCGCAAACCAGACTGTCAGCATGGTGAAGTTCGCCGCTTGCCGTCCGGGCCTTGCGCAGCCGAGAGGAGTAGAACGTGGCACGTCCCTTCTCTACCGTGGCAGCCTTGCGGGCCTTCTGTAGCGAGTCCTCTCTCAGGGAGTCCAGCCGGGCCTGCACCTGGGCTGTGCTGTCCTGCCGCAGCGAGTCATTCAGTGCTGCCTTCCCTGGGGTGACTGCGGGTTGGCATACCTTCTGTACTGTCACGATACTTCCTGCAGTCAGGAGTGCCAGTCCCCACTTTATCCGTCTTCTTTTCATGGTCTTTCGTAGATGAAATGTGATGCTTTGAGGTTGCAAGTTTGGAATTTCTTTCCGACAATCCAAACTTTTTCTTGTTTTTTCGTCATTAAATGGGGATTTTGCTCCTGTAACTCATGTTTTTTTCGTAACTTTGCACGCTAAATAAAATAAGGTGAAGAGAGGTTATCGATGAAGATTTCCAAGATTTTGCTTTTCATGGTGTCCGTCCTGGCAGGACTGGCACTTATTTGTGTTGTGATGCCGTCCGAAGGCATTCCGTGCGGCTCCACCCGTCTGGAGTTCCCTCCGCTTGCTGAGGTGTTGGCCGTTCCCGAGGAACAGGACACTGTGGTGGAAGAGGTGAGTCCCGAGGAACTCATGGCCCAACGTCTGTCAGACTTGCAGGGTGCCCGTGTGGAGGAGTTCCGCAGTTTCTGCCGCACCAATGAGGCCCGCATCTACCTTCCTGGAGACGATGAGACGTACCTTGACCCTCTGTTCGAGGCCATGGATGCAGCCTCCTCCCGTCAGGTGCGCATTGTCCACTATGGTGATTCCCAGTTGGAGTGTGACCGCATTTCCGGTGACTTGCGCGAACGCTTCCAGACGCAGTTCGGAGGAGCCGGCGTAGGACTTGTGCCCGCCCTGCAGACCATCGCCACCTACAGTCTCTCGCAGACATCCAGCGAGATTCCCCACTACCTCTGTTACGGCTCTTCCGAGTTCCGCCGACCTTCAGGCCGCCGCTACGGCATGATGGGGCAGGTCGGTGTGGTGAACGGAAGTGCCAGTTTCCGGTTCGCTCCCCGCAGTGCCGCCAAGTACCCCCATGCCTTTCCCGTCACCTCCGTCACCGTTTGGGCCAGTGGACGGGGCAGCATGACAGTACAGGCCGACACCTCGCGTTTCACCCTCCAGGCTGACACAGTGCTGGACCACGTGATGCGCTACACCACCCGCATCCCCTCTGGTGCCCGGCGTCTCTCGCTCAACATGAGCGGCAGTTTTGATGTCTATGGCATCCAACTCGATGACACCCTGGGCGTCACGGTCGATAACATCCCCATGCGTGGCTGTTCCGGCACCATCTTCACCGGCATTGAGCGCAGCAGTCTCGAAGCCTTCTACCGCAAGGAGAACGTCCGCCTCATCATCCTGCAGTATGGTGGCAACAGTGTTCCTTCGGCCACTACGCCCCGAGGCATCTCCTCCTACATGAAGAGCCTCCGTTCCCAGATACGTCTCTTCCGCGAGGTGGCTCCCCGTTCCTGCATCCTCTTCATCGGTCCTGCCGACATGGCCACCCGTCGTGGCGGTCAGCTGCAGACCTATCCCCAGCTTCCCCAAATGGTCGATTCCCTCCGTCAGATGAGCCTTTCCGAGGGCATAGCCTTCTGGGATATGTTTGCCGCCATGGGTGGTGAGGGCAGCATCATCCGCTGGAACGAGCACCGTCCTCAGCTGGCAGGCAGTGACTACATCCACTTCACTCCCAAGGGTGCCGCCGAGATTTCCGACATCTTCTACAATACCCTCCAGTTCTACTATAAGTTCTACCGAATGCGCACCGGCAAGGAGCAGGATGCCCTGCGTCGTGAGATAGAAGCCGGAGACTCCCTCCATGCCGCAACCACAGATTCCGTAGCCCCATGAAGCGTGTCCTCCTCTTCCTCCTCCTGCTCCCGGCGTGGTTGCTTTCCTCTGCCGCTTCGCCCGACACGCTGGCCATAGAATTGCCCACCCCTGCTGATTCCCAGGCCGTACACTTCGAGGCCAACTTCCTGGAGTTTCCGGCCGGTCACGAACGGTTTGACAGTCTCTATGCCCAGTTGCGCGGACTCTCCTCCGGCCAGACCCGTACCCTGCGCATGCTGCACATCGGTGGCAGTCACGTGCAGGCAGGCATCTTCTCGGGACGAATGCGTCAGAACCTCTCCGCCTTCAATGGTGGCAAGCCTGTAGGGCGTGGACTCGTCTTTCCCTACAGTATGATGAAGACCAACGGTCCCCGTGATGTCCAGGTCGATTACCAGGGACAGTGGCTGCGGAGCCGCTGCGTGGAGAAGTCGCCCTCTCAGACCCTCGGCTTGGCAGGAGCGGCACTTACCACCTCTGACACGCTGGCTTCCATTCTCCTCACCCTTCCCGATGATGTGGAACAGGTTACTGTCCTGGGCCAAAGTCACCGCGACACCTCCTATCTGTACCCCATCCTCATTGAGGGCAGTGACACGCTGTGTCCTCCTCTCAGCGACGAACTGACGGGTTACGACTTCTTGCTCAGCCAGCCCTCCCGCACCTGTCGCATCGGTTTCCTCGGACAGGAAGGGGGTGCATTCTCCCTCCGTGGTTTCCTCTGTGATGCTGATGGCCAGGGACTCATCTACAGTGATTCGGGTATCAACGGGGCCTCTGTTCCCTCCTGGCTTCGCTGCGAAGCCTTTGCCGACGAACTCTCTCTGCTTTCACCCAGTCTTGTGGTCTTTGCCATAGGTATCAACGATGCCAACGTACAACCCTCGAAGTTCGACAAGGAGCAGTTCCGCACCCATTACACGCAGCTCATCCGTCGCATCCTCAGGGTCAATCCTCGCTGTTCCTTCCTCTTCGTCACCAACAACGACTGCCGCCTGCGCATAGGCAAGTACGGCAGGCCCAATCCCAATACCGCCGGGGTGGAGGAGGTCTTCCTCGACCTGGCACGCGAATACCAGGGAGCCGTGTGGAACCTCTACCGCGTGATGGGTGGCATGGGCTCCTCTGCCCGCTGGCACAAGGCCGGCCTCATGCAGAAGGACCTGGTTCACTTTACTTTGCGTGGCTACCAGCTGTTGGGTGACCTTCTCTTCAATGCCCTTGTGGCGGACTATCAGAAATACAATGACTATGGACTTAATTGACACCCTCCTCCGATACCTGCAGAACGTCTTCGCCTTCCATGCCGAGAGTCCTCTGCTCTTCACCCAGTTCCAGTTCTGGGCTTTCTTCGCCCTGGTCTTTGCCGGGTTCTCCCTCGTGCGCAACCGTCACCTGCTGCGCAACACCTACCTCTTCTTCGTCAGTCTGCTCTTCTACTACAAGACCAGCGGCCTCTTCGTCGGCCTCCTTGTCTTCGTCACCTGCAGCGACTTCCTCATAGCCCAGGCCATCGACCGCTGCACCACGCGGTGGAAGCGCCGTGCCTGGCTCGTGCTGAGTGTCCTCACCGACCTTTCCATCCTGTGCTATTTCAAGTATGCCTATTTCCTCACCGATGTCGTCAATGACCTCTTCGGTACGCAGTTCGTGACCTATAACGTGCTGGCTGACCTGGGCAACACTCTCCTGGGCGGACAGCCGTTCCGTGTGGACAACATCATCCTGCCTGTCGGCATCTCCTTCTTCACCTTCCAGGCCATCAGCTATACGGCGGATGTCTATAAGGGACTTGTCCGTCCTGTCCGCAACCTCCTTGATTTCGGTTTCTATGTCAGCTTCTTCCCCCAGCTCGTGGCAGGTCCCATCATCAAGGCCAGCGACTTCATCCCCCAGCTCTACCGCCGCTACTTCCTCTCCCGCCGTATGTTCGGCATCGCCATCTTCTGGATTATGAATGGTCTGCTCAAGAAAATCATCCTGAGCGACTACCTCGCCATGAATTTCGTCGATCGTGTCTTCGACAATCCCGACCTCTTCTCGGGCTTTGAGAACCTCATGGCCCTCTTTGTCTATTCCCTCCAGGTCTATGCCGACTTCTCTGGCTATACCGACATAGCCATCGGCCTTTCGCTCCTCATGGGTTTCCATCTTCCCGCCAACTTCAACTCTCCCTATAAGGCCACCAGTTGCTCCGGGTTCTGGAAGCGCTGGCACATCTCCCTCTCTCGCTGGCTCCAGACCTACCTCTACATCCCCCTTGGTGGCAACCGCAGCATCACCTTCGGCACTTACTTCTGGATGTGTCTGCTCACGGGAGCGGCTCTCATCCTTTCGGGCAATGCGTGGATTGCACTGGGTGTCTTCATCGTGGTGTGCATGGTTCTCTTCACTGCCGTCCGTTTCCCCGAACGTCGCAAGAAGATCTATGCCAACCTCAACGCCATGATTACCATGCTCCTGGGTGGTATGTGGCATGGGGCCAGCATGAACTTCATCATCTGGGGCGGCCTGAATGGGGTGGGCATGGTCATCTTCAAGTTCTGGCGCGACATGGGGCTCTTCCTCCGTTCCCTGCTCACCACCGCCGTCAGCCTCCTTGTCTGGGCACTCTCCCTCCTGGCTCCCAGTCCCTGGTGGAACCTCATCCTCTGCTTCCTGCTCTTCGTCACCGTCAGTGCCTGGGTGCGTCTGCTCTTCCACCACACTCTCGGCCCCCACGTGCGTGAGGGACGTCTGGCCTGGCTCGAACGTTCCTGGGCCATCCTCGTCACCTTCACCTTCATCACCTTCACCCGTCTCTTCTTCCGTGCAGGCAGCAACCTCAATCCTGCCGAGGCCAACGAGACGGCATGGCGCACGGCCCAGTCCATGGTGGCCCGCATCGGTTCGGCGTGGAACGTCGATGTCCTCCAGGTCTGTTCCGCCTACTGGCAGGTCTTCCTGCTCTTCTTTCTGGGCATGGTCATCCACTGGTTGCCTGCACGTCTGAAGCGCCGTTACCGCATCGCCTTCTCTCGCCTTCCCCTTCCCCTCATGTGTCTCTGTGTCGTGCTGGGCATCTTCTTCGTCTATCAGTTTGTCTCTGCCGAGATGATGCCCTTCATCTACTTCCAGTTCTGAGGCGCGCAACTCTTTGACAAGATGAAGCAAAGGCCGGTCAGGAATCACCCGACCAGCCTTTGCTCTGTGTTCGTCTGTCTTGTCATCTGCGTCAACGTGTTATTATAAGTCGGTGGTGCAAGGATTATATGGATAATTCTGCAGAGGGTCAGAGGGACTGGTTTCCCTGGCCCAAAGGCAGAATGACATTTTGACATTCGAAAAATGTCGGCCATCCCGCATGATTTGGAAGAAAGATGTGGCTCAAATGCTGCACAAAACAGCATGGTTTGCGCAGTTTTTCATCGGACGATTCGTTCAGTTTCGTTCAGCACGGTTCAAAGGTTCCTTGCACGTACGTCCAGGCATCCTCTGGACGTACGTCCTCACCCCCTCACGCCGTACGTGCTGACACCCTTTGAACGTACGTCAACAGAGCTAATGCCGTACGTCCAAGAGATTTTTAATAGGAGAATTTGATGTTTTGTGCCTTTTGGGTGCCATTTCTTCACTCTCTGAGAATCGTGTATTATCGGTTGTGGTCAACCACGATTGGTTTTATCGCATTCTCAGGGCGTGAGTGAATGTCAAAATGAAAGCAAAATGTGCAAATCAGTTACAAAAAAACAGGGGGGGGAGGTGCATTGCCCCTGCCTTGAGAACCATCATACCTCTTCCTCTGACACCTGCGGAAGGCTCTGTGTATGATGTTATATGTCGCTTACGATGCTATGTCATAGCAAGTATCCTTCCCTAAATCGTTAAGGATTAGGTGGTCATATAGGGTAATGTGTATGGTTGGCATTGCTATCATACGATGCGAATTATAAGTAACGTGAGTTCGATGAATGCCAAAACTCGCCGCTCCTCCTATTCATCGAACTCACGTTAAA
>CALZGT010000004.1 GCA_945787235.1 uncultured Prevotellaceae bacterium | reverse complement strand
CCATAGCTCGCTATGCTGCTTCACCCTTACAAGGAAATCTGCTCGGAGATAGAGCGAAATCCCATCAAAGCTAATTTATAGAACCTACCTAGAACGCACCATGCCAAGGATGCCCAGTACATGCTCCACGTTGTTCTTCAGGCTCTCCATGTCGGTATAGAAGAACTCGCAGCTTTATTCCTTGTCAATAGACAGGAGACAGAACGGGGTGGTATAGGTGGTGCGGATGCGCCATTCCTGGGGATAGAGGTTGTTGGCACGCTGCCCCACACTCTTGACGAAACCCAGGGGAATGCCACGGAAGGTGACGAGGACGATGCCCCGGGGTGCCTCGATGCGCAGGGCTTCACGGCGCAGGTAGGCAAGGGCTTCAGTGTAGGTGAGTTCGTACTCGGGCCAGCTACCTCGCGGACAGGTGGTACTCAGGGCCAGGATGTGCGAGGGCACGGGACCCTTGGGAGTCTGCTCCGGCTCGGGAATGCCAGAGAGCAGGGTATGCAGGTTACGACGCACCTTGGAGACGAAGGCCTCGGGAGAAAGGGGCGATGCGTCGGAGCCGGGGACGGAGGACGTGCCATGCTTGCGCAGGACAGCCAGGAAGAAACCCTCCCCCTTGTCGCGTCCCGGAAAGAAATGACGCTGCTCCAGGATGTCGGCTCCGAGGTGGCCCGCTATCCACTGGACATTGTCCTCATCCTCAAAGTGATTGAAGGTGCAGGTGCTGTAGATGAGAAGGCCACCCGGCTTGAGGGCAGGCCATACGTCACTGAGGATGCTGCGCTGACGCTGCCAGCAGAGCGTGACGTTCTCCAGGCTCCAGTCGCGAATGGCTCCCTCATCCTTGCGGAACATGCCCTCGCCGGAACAGGGAACATCGGTGACGAGGAGGTCGAACTGATGAGAGAGGAAGGCAAAGTCCGCGGGATAGTTCTGCGTGACGATGCTCTGGGGATAGCCCCACTTGGCCATGTTCTCTGCCAACACCTGTGCCCGCTTGGGCATGGGTTCGTTGCTCACCAGCCACCAGTCATCGGGCAGCAGGGAACGCAGCAGGGTGCTTTTTCCTCCCGGGGCCGCACAGAGGTCGAGGGCATAATGGGGAGAGGTGGAAGGTGTGTCGCTGGACACCGAACCAGACTGGGGAGAGACATGCTCCCCGAAAGAGGACAGGGGAAAGCCCAGATGTCCCTCAAGTGCCTTGGCCAAGTACATCGAGGAAGCCTCCTGCACGTAATAGACTCCCGCATGGAAGAGAGGGTCGAAGGTAAAGGCCGGACGCTCGTCGAGATAGAAGGCACCGGGACAGTGGGGCACGGGATGCCCGCCGGGCACCTCGGTGACAGGCGACTTGCGGGGGTTCAGACGGACAGAGACGCAGGGTTCCTCCGAAAGTCCCTGGAAGAGGCTTTCGGCCATGGTATCACCATACTGCTCGCGCATCAGGGCGCAGAAATCGGAAGGGATTGTCATACGCTCACCGTCCCCTTGATGGCGGGCCAGGGGTCGTAGCCTTCGAGGGTGAAGTCTTCGTACTGGAAGTCGAAGATGTTCTTTACCTCGGGGTTGAGAATCATGCGGGGCAGGGGACGAGGTTCGCGCTGCAGTTGCAACTGTATCTGCTCCATGTGGTTGAGGTAGATGTGCGTGTCGCCCGTGGTATGGATGAATTCTCCCGGCTCCAGTCCGCACACCTGCGCCATCATCATGCAGAGGAGGGCGTAGGAGGCAATGTTGAAAGGCACACCCAGGAAGGTGTCGGCACTGCGCTGGTAGAGTTGCAGGGAGAGGCGTCCCTGCGCTACGTAGAACTGGAAGAAGGCGTGGCAGGGAGGCAGGTTCATGCGGTCGAGGTCGGCCACGTTCCAGGCACTGACGATGATGCGGCGGCAGTCGGGGTCACGCTTTATGGTATCGACGGCCTGCTGTATCTGATCGATGAAGCCCCCGTTGTAGTCGGGCCAGGAGCGCCACTGGTACCCATAGATATGCCCCAGGTCACCCGTCTCGGGGTCAGCCCATTCGTTCCAGATGCGCACCCCACGTTCCTGGAGCCACCGCGCATTGGTGTTGCCCTGTAGGAACCAGAGCAGTTCGTAGATGATACTCTTCAGGTGAACCTTCTTGGTGGTGAGCAGGGGGAATCCCTCCTGCAGGTTGAAACGCATCTGGTGGCCGAAGATGCTCCGCGTACCCGTTCCCGTGCGGTCACTCTTTTCCACTCCCTCTTCGAGGATTCTTCTCAGTAAGTCTTGGTATTGTTTCATAAGTCAGTATCTTCTTTGGCTTTTTCTTCTTTCGCGCTCTCTTCCCGGACCTTACCTTCCTGGGAGCTCTCTTCCTTGGCTGGGAGCCCCTGGAGAGAAAGCCCATACGTCGTTCTCAGCACCTTGAATTCCGTCCGTCGGTTATACGCGTTGCAGACCTCCTGCAGTTCCTTGTCCTCCAGCCTCAGGATGAATGCCTCCGTGAGCGTGTCGCCCTCGTGGAGGAAGGCATGCCGTTCGGCCATCTTGCGCGTCACCACCTTGGGACGCGTCTCGCCATAGCCCACGGGACTGAGGCGGTCCTGCGGTATGCCGTGGGCAATGAGGTAGTTCACCACACTCTCGGCACGCCGCTGGGAGAGACGCAGGTTGTAGGCATCCGCTCCGCGGAAGTCGCAATGGCTGGCCAGCTCGATGGTAACCTGCGGGTTCTCGTTGAGGAGGTCCACGAGGGAGTCGAGGGCCTGGGTCGAGGACTCCGTGAGGGCTGCGCTGTCGAACTCATAGAACACGTTGCGCACCAGCACGGGAGCCGTGAGACTGGCCAGGGGAAACTGCAGCACATGCTCGCTGCTGACGAGACTGCTATCCACGCGAATCTCCTCCTTGTGGTTGAGGTACCCCTTGCAGGTGGCCAGCAGGACGTAATCCACATCGGGCTGTATGACCTGCTCGAAAGAACCGTCGCCCCGCACGCTGAGCTTGAGGTTGGTACCGTCGTTGCCCACCAGGAATACCTGGGCCTCGGGCAGTTCGTATCCGTCCTTCTCATAGACCCATCCCTTGATGGTCTGGAGTATCTCAGGATGCTCGAAGGAGTAGATATGATCCCATCCGCGTGCATCGTTGCGGCTGGAGGAGAAGAACCCCCGGTTGTGAACTCCCTCGAAGGTCATGCCGAAGTCATCCCCACAGGAGTTGACGGGGTATTTGAGGTTCTCTATGCTCCAGCGTTCGTGCTTACGGTCTGTGGTGTCACGTCTGGCACAGAAGATGTCCAGCCCTCCCATGCCGGGGTGACCGTTGGAAGAGAAATAAAGGTCGCCGTTGGGACGGAAGGTGGGAAACATCTCGTCACCCTCCGTGTTGATGGGTGCCCCCAGGTTCTCCACGCCTCCCATGCCATTCTCGCCGATGGCGATGCGCCAGATGTCCAGTCCTCCCATACCCCCGGGCAGGTCGCTCACGAAGTAGAGCCACTGTCCGTCGGGCGAGACGGCAGGATGGGCGTAGCAGGAGAGGGTGTCGGCCGTGAGTTCCAGTTTCTGGGGCTTGCTCCAGGTGGCATCGCTGCGCTGGCTGGTGTATATCTCGGCATAGCGGGGATAGTCAGGGTCGTGGGTGCAGCGTGTCAGGTACATTGTCTTGCCGTCGGGCGAGAAGCAGCAGGCCCCCTCCTCATAGTCGCTGTTCACCTCCCCCTCGCACTTCTCCGGCTGCGTCCAGTTGCCCTTGTCATCGAGTTTGGAACGGAAGATGTCGGCACTCTTCATGCCCGTGATGCCGCTCGTCTCGTCGCCCGTGGCCTGGTTGCGTGTCGTGGTGAGGTAGAGTTCGTCCCACTCCTCACCGGCCAGTACGGGCGAGAAGTCCGTGCGCCGTGCATTGAGGATGGGGTGCTTCTTTACGGTGTAGAGCGTAGGGTTGGCTTTCCAGCCGGGAGCCAGGTTGCAGCTCCGCACACCCACCTTGGCCATACGGCTGTCGGGCACCGTGTCGAGGAACAGGAGGTAGTTCTTGAGTGCATTCTTGTAGTCACCGTTCTTCTGCTGCATCTGGGCCAGGTAGAAGAGGGCCATGCTGTCGGGATAGTGGTAACGCAGGGCATTCTGGTAAGCCCCCAGGGCCTTGGCCGTGAAGTTTATCCTGCGGTAGCATTCCGCCATCTTCCAGGCCCGTTCCCCACGTTTGGCCTTGTCCTTCACGGGAGTACGTGCATACGCCTTCTTGTACTCTCCTGCCGCATCGAAATATTCGCCTATGGCATAGAAAGCATCTCCCTTCTTCACGTTGCTCTCGGCACCGCAGGCTGCAAGCAGCAGAAGGGCGGCAAGGGGTGCCATGATTCGTCTGAAAGCTCTCATCATTATTATACTAACGTACTTCATGCCCGTTTATTGCATGTTCATTTCTTTTTCTTCCCCTTTTTCTCCTCCCCGGCGGTGTATTCCACGTGCCGGTTGCTGTTGTCGGCCAGTACGGTGAGCACTATCTGGCTGACCATCTCCTTGAGTTCCTCGATGAACTGCCGCGCCTCATACTGGTGATGCTCTATCTGTCGCAGTTTCTTCTCCCATATTCCCGTCAGTTCGGCACTCTTGAGGAGTTCCTCGTGAATAAGGTGGATGAGCTGCACGCCGGTGGGGGTGGCCCAAAGCGAGGTACGCTCCTTGCGGATGTAGCGGCGGCGGAAGAGGGTCTCGATGATGGCGGCACGGGTACTGGGACGGCCTATGCCGTTCTCCTTCAGCGCATCGCGCAGTTCCTCGTTATCTACCAGCCTTCCTGCCGTCTCCATGGCCCGCAGCAGGGTGGCCTCGGTATAGGGTTTGGGAGGCGTGGTCCACTTCTCGTTGAGGGAAGGCACGTGGGGACCGCTTTCACCCTTGACAAACTCGGGGAAGAGTCGCTCGGGAGTCTCGCCACCGGCTTCTCCCTCGGCGGGTTCCTGGCTCTGGGCCACCCGCTTGAAGACCACCTTCCAGCCCTCGTGCGTGATGCGCTTGCCCGTGGCACGGAAGAGGACGGAGACGGGATTCTCCTGTGGGGAGGCAGGCTCCGTGGTGCGACGTACCTCGCCCATCACCGTCGTCGTCTCGAACTTGCAGTCCTCATAGAAGGCCGCGATGAAGTTGCGCGCCACCAGGTCAAAGACTTTCTCCTCCATTTCCGTGAGTCCCTGAGGCGGGATGCCCGTGGGGATGATGGCATGGTGGTCCGTCACCTTCGAGTTGTCAAACACCTTCTTGCTCTTCTTCAGCGGTTTGCCACCCAGGGGCTTGACGAGGGGGGCATAGAGCTGTTGTCCAGACAGCTGGGTGAGGTACAGACCGTTCATGATCTGCGGGCACTTGGGATAGACATCGTCAGGCAGGAAGGTGGTATCGACACGCGGATAGGTGGTGAACTTCTTCTCATAGAGACTCTGGATGAGTTGCAGCGTGGTGTCGGCAGAGAAGCCGAACTTCTTGTTGCAATCTACCTGCAGGCTCGTCAGGTCATAGAGCCGGGGCGAGAACTCCGTACCGCTCTTCTTGGTGACGGAGAGTACGGTGAAGGGGTTGTGGAGGATGGACTCCAGGACTTCCTTGCCTTCCGCCTCCGTGGCGTACTCCACGACCTTGTAGATGGGTCCCTTGGACTTCTGCGTCTTGCCCTGCCTGGCAGCCTCCGCTACCTGCGCGGCATCCTCAGCCTCCGCATCCTCGTCGCGGGCTATGGCGTTGAAACGCACGTCACGGTAGAGCGTGGAGAGCACCCAGGACTGCCGGGGCACGAAGTTCTCTATCTCCTCCTGCCGCCTCACGATGAGGGCCAGCGTGGGGGTCTGTACGCGTCCGATGGAGAGCACCTGCCCCTGTCCCTGCCGGTACTTGAGGGTATAGAGGCGGGTGGCATTCATGCCCAGGGTCCAGTCACCGATGGCACGGGCCAGTCCTGCCTCATAGAGCGACTGGTACTCCTGCTGGTCCTTGAGGTTGTGGAAGCCCTCGCGTATGGCTTCTTCGGTGAGGGAGGATATCCACAGTCGTTTCACGGGGCAGGTGGCACGGGCTTTCTGCATCACCCAGCGCTGGATGAGTTCTCCCTCCTGTCCTGCATCTCCGCAGTTCACGATTTCCTCGGCGGCCTGCATGAGCCGCTCTATGACGCCAAACTGCTTCTCTATGCCCTTGTCGGCCTTCAGTTTGATGCCGAAACGGGGAGGTATCATGGGTAGCTGTCCCAGGCTCCATGTCTTCCACTGGGGATTGTACTCATGGGGCTCCTTCAGTTCACACAGGTGCCCGAAGGTCCACGTCACCTGGTAGCCGTTGCCCTCCAGGTAGCCGTCATGCTGGGTGTGGGCTCCCAGAACGTGGGCAATGTCCCTGGCCACGGAGGGTTTCTCTGCTATGCACACTATCATACGCCCTCCACCCGGTTTGTGAGTTCCACGAAATCGGCCACCGAGAGCTGTTCGGGACGCTTGTTGAACAATTCGTCGGAGAGGAGCGTACCGTAGTCCTTGGGAGCCAGTCCCTGCTGCTCGCACTGCGTGTTCAGTTCGTGGAGCAGGGGACGTATGTTGTTGCGGAGTGTCTTGCGGCGCTGGTTGAAGGTGGTCTTCACGATGCGCCTGAAGAGGCGTTCGTCGCACCCTAAGGAGGTGACGTCGTTGCGCGTCATGCGTATGACGGCCGACTTGACCTTGGGAGGTGGGTTGAAGACATGCTCGTGGACGGTGAAGAGGTACTCCACGCGGTACCAGGCCTGGATGAGGACGGAGAGGATGCCGTAGGTCTTGCTGCCCGGCTGGGCCGTGATGCGCTCGGCCACCTCCTTCTGTATCATGCCCGTGCAGCAGGGAATGAGGTCCTTGTATTCGAGCATCTTGAAGAAAATCTGGCTGGAGATGTTGTATGGGTAGTTGCCCGTGAGGACAAAGGGCTGTCCGGCAAAGGTATGCTCCAGGTGCATCTTCAGGAAATCGTCCTCGATGATGCCTTCCTCCAACTGCGGAAAGTGCTTGCGCAGATAGGCCACCGACTCGAAGTCTATCTCCACCACCTTGACGGGTCGGGTCTTGCGGATGAGGTATTGCGTCATGACACCCATGCCGGGGCCTACTTCGAGCACCGGAATGTCAGGACAGGCATCTACCGTGTCGGCAATCGCGTTAGCAATTGTTAAATCTGTCAAAAAGTGCTGACCAAGAAACTTTTTTGGCCTAACCTGTTTCATCGTTTCAGTTTTTATTCGTAATTTTGCGCAAAGATAAGCAAAAATAACCGAAAAACGGCTGATTCAGGTCGAAAAAGTGGATTTTTCGGCCCAAGAATTCAACGTGCATGAAGGACAGATGAAAAAGAATATAAGTACGATAGCCAAAGTCCTGGTACCGCTCCTCATTTCCACAGCCATCCTGTGGTGGATGTACCGGGGCATGGACTGGCAGCAGGTAAGCGATGCGCTGCACGGGGGCATGGACTGGAAGTGGATGCTGCTTTCACTGCCTTTCGGCATACTGGCTGAGGCGTTGAGGGGATTCCGCTGGAAACTGGCTCTCGACCCCATGGGGGAGCACCCAAGGCACCACACTTGCATCAATGCCATCTTCCTGAGTTACGGCAGTTCGCTCGTGGTACCGCGCGTCGGCGAGTTCCTGCGCTGCGGCGTCCTGAAGCGCTACGACGGCGTGCCCTTCACACGTGCCATGGGTACGGTGGTCACGGAGCGCTGCATCGACATCATCATCATTATGCTGCTGAGTGCCGTCACCGTGCTGCTGCAGATTCCCGTCTTTGCCCGTATCGTCACCGAGACAGGTCTCTCATTCGACGGACTCCTCAACCGTTTCACCCCTATGGGTTACTTCGTCACCCTGGTCTGTCTGCTGACCATAACGGGCATGGCCTGGTGGCTCTCGCACAAGCTGAGCGTCTTCAGCCGCATACGCGCCATCCTCCTCGACCTGAAGACGGGCATCTTCAGCATACGCTACATCAGGCGGTGGGGGCTCTTCATCCTCTACTCGGTAGGCATCTGGATGGCGTATTTCCTGCATTTCTACCTCACCTTCTTCTGCTTTGCCTGCACGCAGGACCTGGGCATCATGGTGTCGCTGGTGGCCTTCGTGGTAGGCACTTTTGCTGTCCTGGTACCTACCCCCAACGGGGCGGGACCCTGGCACTTTGCCGTCAAGACGGTGCTGGTGCTCTTCGGCGTGGCACAGACGGAGGCGGTGGTCTTCGTACTCATCGTACACACCATACAGACGGCTCTCGTGGCCCTTCTGGGTGTATATTCCTGCCTGGCTCTCTCGCTGACCCAGCGACGTGACGCGAATTTCATTCAAACCACTAAATAACATTTCGACATGAACATCCAAGAATTAGACCCCCAGATTATCTGGAAGAACTTCCATCTCCTCACCCAGGTTCCACGCCCCAGCGGCCACCTGGAGAAAGTACAGCAATTCCTGCTCGATTGGGCCAAGGAACGAGGCATCGAGGCCTTCAAGGACGGAGCCGAGAACATCGTGATGCGCAAACCTGCCACTCCGGGCTATGAGAACCTGCAGACGGCCGTGCTCCAGGCCCACATGGACATGGTGCCGCAGAAGACCGATGAGTCCAGTCACCAGTTTGAGACCGACCCCATCGAGACGTACATCGACGGTGAGTGGGTGAAGGCCAAGGGAACGACCCTGGGAGCAGACGACGGCATGGGCGTGGCTGCCATCATGGCGGTACTGGAGAGCCAGGACGTGGAACACGGACCTCTGGAGGCTCTCATCACGGCCGATGAGGAGACCTGCATGTATGGTGTGAACCACCTGGCGGCTGACACACTGAAGGGTGACATCCTGCTGAACATCGACAACGAGACGATGGGTGAGTTCGTCATCGGCAGTGCCGGAGGCGTGAACATCAGTGCTTCCCTGGGCTACAAGGAGCAGGCACCCGAAACAGGCGACGTGGCCGTGAAGGTGGTGCTCAAGGACCTCAAGGGTGGTCACAGCGGACTGGAGATCTGCGAGGGACGGGCCAATGCCAACAAGCTGATGGCACGCGTGGTGCGACAGGCCATCCAGGATGACGATGCCTGCCTGAGCAGTTGGAAGGGTGGCAACATGCGCAATGCCATACCGCGTACGGCTGAGGTGGTGCTGACCATTCCCGCCGACAACCTCGAGGACCTCAAGGACCTGGTGGCTTACTGCAAGACGGCCTTCGAGGCAGAATACCGGGGCGTGGAGGACACCATCACGCTGACCGTGGAGCCCTGCGAACTCCCTGCCGGCATCGTGCCCCAGGAAATCCAGGACAACCTGGTGAATGCCATCACGGCCTGCCACGACGGCGTGCTGCGCTACATTCCCAGCATCCCCAGCGTGGTGGAGACCAGCAGCAACCTGGGTATCATCACCATCGGCGAGGGCAAGGCCGACGTGCTCATCCTGGCCCGCTCCAGCAATGAGACCATGATGGAATACATCCAGGAGATGCAGGAGGCTTGTTTCTCCATGGCCGGCATGAAGGTGGAATACGGCGGCCAGTACGGGGCATGGCAGCCCAACTTCGACAGTCCCATCACGGCTACCATGGTCAAGGTGCACAAGGCACTCTTCAATGAGGATGCCAAGGTGCAGGTATGCCATGCAGGACTGGAGTGCAGCATCATCGGCGGTGTCTATCCCCACATGGACCTCGTGAGCTTCGGTCCTACCCTGCGCTCACCCCATACGCCTAACGAGCGTTGCCACATCCCCAGCGTAGCGAAGTTCTGGACCTTCCTCAAGGCCCTCCTCAAGGAGATTCCCGTCAAGGCCTGAGTCCAGCCATTGTGCCGTGCGGTTCAGCCGCACGGCCTGCATTCGTGCATCCTTTACCCCTAATTACTCCAAAATGCTTAGATTCACCCCTCCCTTCCGCTTCATGTTCAAGTTCATCCTTGTCCTTCTTTCCCTGTCCTTCACCCTGTCCCTGACGGCTGCCAGAAAGCCTGCCCGGGAACTGGCCACCCTCATCCGTGCCATGGTGGAGGAGACAAGCCTCCACCCCGACAGCCTCTATGCCCACATAGGGCGACTGGAAAGCCGCCAGCGGGGGCTCAGCGACCCAGAGGAGCGTACCGTCACCCAGGCAGCCCTGGGTTATCTGTACCATCAGTGCGGTGTGAACGCTCCCCGCTACCGCAGGCAGAAGACGCAGGCCGACTCAGCCTCCATGGCTCTGTGGACACGCAGCGAGTACATGGACATGGCCCGACGTCGCTATGCCGAGGCTATGGCCGACCTGGACATCCTCTACCATGCGCGCATCAGCGACTGGGTGCCCGTGGTGAAAACCGGCAAGGACGATGCACTGCTGGGCAAGGACATGCTCATGCTGGTATGGCGCGAGTCGGACAAGGTGGACGGCATGCGGACTGCTGAGGGAAGGCTGTTCCTGCAGAAACTCGTGGACTTCTATGAGCAGAAGGGGCAACGCGAGGAGGCTCTCTGGGTAGGACAGCGGCTGGCATGCCAGGAACCTACGCTGGAGGAGAAAAAGGCTGCCCTCTTGCGGCTCAAGGACAGGTACCAGGACCTGCTCCTCAACGCCAAGACCTACTGGCACCTGGCCGTCTTCGAGAACGAGGAGGCCCGGAAGGTGGCATGGCTGGAGGAGGGACTGAAACGTTATCCTCGCTACAAGGGCAAGAGTACCCTGCAGCAGGACCTGGACGAACTGCAGTGTCCCCGGATGTCTTGGAGGACGGACGACAACCATCTCTACCCAGGAAAGGAGTGCTCCTGGATATTGCAGCTGCGCAACATCGCCTCTGTCAACTACCTTCTGTACCGTCTGCCTGATGGATTTGACGAGGAGGCCATGCGGCAGGCCAAGAGCCAGGAGAAGTACCTGAAAGCTCATGCCGAGCGGGTCGAGGAGAAGCTTCACCCGTGTGCCGCACACCCTGCCTGGGAGGAGTTCAACGACACCATCCTGTGGAAGGCTCCCGGGATGGGGCGCTATGCCCTGGTGCTCCGTCCCTCCGTACCCAAGGGGGTAAAGGCGGAGACCGAGGAGTGTGTACCCATCCTCCACGTCACGGGACTCATGCTCTCTGCCATCAACCTGCCCGCAGGCATGAACCGCATCATGGTGAGTGACGCGGTGAGTGGACGCCCCGTCGAGGGAGCGGAACTGCAGGTGTTCATCGCGCCTGAGGACTCCTCTCGCGACACTATCTTCCTACGTACCACCCAGACCGACCGGGAAGGCAAGGCTGACTTGCGGTGGCCGAAACGGCCGGACGGCAACTACGTTCACAACATCCTGGTGAAAGTGACGAAGGACGAGGACCGCTACCATCCCGAGTGCCGACTCTATTATGGGGCACGGTATTTCTATCCCTGGGATGGGAAATCCAAGGAGGACGCACGGATTTCCAGCGTGAATGTCTATACCGACCGCAGGTTGTACCGTCCCTCCCAAACGGTACATGTGGGGGGTGTGGATTCCTATCGCGAATACTGGCAGGAGGGGGTACGCCAGCACATCAGGCACAAGGTGCAGCTCCGGGACCCCAATGGCAAGGTGGTGGACGTAAAGGACGTGGAAACGGACAGCATGGGAGTCTTTGCCCTCGACTTCACACTGCCGGCCTCCTGTCTCACCGGACGCTTCAGCATAACCGTCGATGGCCGTGTGCAGGCTGGCATCACGGTGGAAGAATACAAGCGGCCTACCTTCGAGGTCAGCACGGACAAGGCTCCTGCCCTGCGGTGGCCTGCAGACAGTATCACCCTGACAGGTCGGGCCATGACTTACAGCGGAGTGCCCGTGCGCCATGCACGCGTGGCAGGAACGTACCGCTGGGAGCGTACCTGGTGGTGGCCTGGAGTGCTTGAAGAGGACTACTCCGCCTGTCCGTTGGACACGGTCTTCACCGACGGGGAGGGACGTTTCCAGGTGAGAATACCCCTCCTGCGGACGGCAGAACAGCTGAAGGGAGGCCGGATGCTGAATGTCCAGTATGACGTGACAAGTGCCACGGGGGAGACTCACACGGCCCGGCAGACGGTATTTCTCTCCAGCACGCCCCTCAACCTGTTGGCCCAGGTGCCTGCTACCATCGACCGCGACAAGATGCAACCCTGGAGCCTTTCCCTCTGGAGTGCCACGGGCACTGAGGTGGAGGGTAAGGTCAAGGTCATGCTGAAGCAGGACGGCAAGGTGAAGGCCGAAGGTACGCTGAACACGGGCAAGGAAGTCCTGCCGGAGTTTCTCAAGACAGTTCCTTCCGGACGCTATGACCTGCATCTGCTGGCCGTGGTGGAGGGCGACACGGCGTCCTTCCACAAGCCGCTGGTACTCTTCGGACAGCATGACACGCGCCTGGTCAGCGACACGCTGCTCTGGTGCTACACCCCCGAGACGGAATATACGCAGGGGCAGTCCATCCGCTTCCTCCTGGGCACCAGCCGGGAGGCGTGGATACACTACACCCTGGTGAGCGACCAGAAGGTGGTGTCGCAGCAACTGCTCCATCTCAACGACACCATCGTGTCCCTGCAGGTTCCCTACGAGGAACAGACGGGGACCAGCCTGACCCTGAACGTGATGACCCTCAAAGAGGGTAAGTTCTATGCCGATACCCGCCACTTCCATCGCTCAAAGCCCGACAAACAGCTCAAGTACCGCTGGACAACCTTCCGCGACCACCTGCAGCCGGGGCAACAGGAGACCTGGTCCCTGGAGTTGCTTACGCCGGACGGTAAGCCTGCCAAGGCCAACCTCATGGCCTCGCTCTATGATGCTTCGCTCGATGCCATCCGTCCGCACTCCTGGTCTTTCTACCACAGGTTCTACTACAACGCCTTCCCCAGCTACTTCATGGTGCTGGGGGGACAGGCTCCCACGTATCTGTATGTAGGCTTCCGCACCCGCACCGGCAAGGCTTACACCATGGACTTTGGCGGTTTCAATCCTGAGGTCTTCACCCTGAAGCCATACGGAATGGTGGCTGACCTCGAAATTCCAGTTGGCGCACAGTCGGCGAGTCCGAAGATGCTGAGAAGTGTAGCCGTATCAAGCAAGAACATCGCAGCTGTCGAGAGCATGGGATTTGATACTGGAGCCCCCATACGAGGAAAAGACCGGGAGGAATCGGTGATAGCAGGGTATGAGGAGGACATCGAAGAACCTACGGTAGCAGTGCGCGAGAACTTCCAGGAAACGGCTTTCTTCTACCCGACCTTGCGGACGGATGACAAGGGCATCGTGACCCTTTCGTTCACCTTGCCCGAGAGCCTTACCGAATGGCATCTGCTGGGACTGGCCCACACGCAGGACATGCTCACCGCGCTGCTCAACGAGAAGGTGGTGGCACGCAAGGACCTCATGGCACAGCTCTCCCTGCCCCGCTTCCTGCGTCAGGGGGACAAGACCCTGCTTACGGCTTCCTTATATAATATAGGTAAGGAGGCGCAGAAGGGACGCGGCGTGCTGACCGTACTGGATGCTGCCACCGAGAAGGTGCTGCTGAAGAAACGCATCGACTTCCGCCTCGAGGCAGAGGGGGACACCATCATCAGGGTGCCCTTCCAGGTGCCACAGGAGGCCAATATGCTCGTATGCCGCTGGGTGGCAGAGGGTACGACATGCAGCGACGGCGAACAGCGCTGGTTGCCCGTGCTTACCCACCGCGAATGGGTGACGGAGACGAAGGCGCTGACCTTCCGCAAGCCAGGCCGCTACCAGGAGGACATGAAGGGTCTATTTACCCCGGGAGCAGCACAGCGGCAACTCACCGTGGAGTATGTCAGCCAGCCTGCATGGTATGCCGTGCAGGCACTGCCCTCGCTGGCATGGCCGGAGCGTGAGGACGTGCTTTCACTGGCTTCGGCCTACTATGCCGGGGCGCTGGCTGGCTACATGGCCCAGCAGAATCCCGCCATGCAGACGGCCTTCCAGACCTGGCAGGGCACGGAGGGACAGCAGGTGGGAAAACTCTCTCAGCAGACTGACGTGAAGCACATCGCCCTGGAGGAAACTCCCTGGATGGCCTTGGCGGAGGCAGAGAAGGAGCGGGCAGAACGGCTTGCCAGCCTCTTCGACCCTGCCACGCAGAGTTCTCTGCAGAAGGCTCACCTCGACAAACTGCGCCGACTCCAGCAGTCGGACGGCTCCTTTGCCTGGTATCCGGGCATGAAGGGCAGTTACTACCTGACACGTGAGGTGGCTTATCTCCTCACCCGACAGAAGGTGCTCACGGGACAGACGGCAGAGAACATCCTGCAGGATGCCGTGGGCTACATCCGTCAGGACCGTCCCACTACGCTCTGCACGGCCTCGCTCCGCTACCTCTACGTGCTCTACCAGAGCGGCGTGGAGATGAACAAGGCAGACCGCCATCACGCAGACTCGCTCCTCAAGGTACTGAAGAAGCATCCCGAACACCTGAACCTGGAGGACCGTGCCCTGGCCGCTCTCATCCTCAAGAAGGCAGGGGAAGACAAGGCTTCGGCACGCTACCTGGAGACAGTGAAGCGCTTCCTCGTCACCAACGAGGAGGGCCTGACGTATTTCGAGTTCCCACAGGGAAGTCAGTACAGCATCAACCGCAAACTGCATGTCCACGTACAGGTCATGGAGGCACTGGCACAACTCTCCCCCGGGGACATAGGCTTGCTGGAGGGCATGCAACGCTACCTGCTCACCCACAAGCGTACCACGGAGTGGGACTCACCAGTCATCACGGCCAATGCCGTCTATTCGCTCCTGCTCTGCCACGAGGATGTGCTGCAGCAAGGGTGCGACGCCAAGGTCACGCTCCAGGAGGGACGACGTAAGATGACGCTGGAGGCAGACAGCACGTCCTTCGGCTACGTCCGCCAGCGCATAGAGGTGTCGGACAATACACCCACCCTGAAACTCAGCATCGAGAAGCAGGGCGCGGGGGAGATTTGGGGAGGCATCTATGCCCAGTACCTGGCTCCGGCCTCGGAGGTGAAAGCCACCACAGACGGTGACCTCCTGGTGAAGGTGGTGCTCGTCGATGCCCAGGGACAGCGGCTGACGGGTGAGGGCAACCAGGGTATGCTGAAGGTAGGAACGCGCATCCACGTACGTTATGAAATCACTGCCAAGCGCGACTTCGAGTATGTCTTCATGAAGGCTCCGCGTCCGGCGACGGCAGAACCGGTACAGCCCCTCTCAGGCTTCCGTTGGGGTGGTGGACTGGGTTACTACCGTGCCGTCAAGGATGCGGCAACCCACTTCTACTTCGACCGTCTGCCCCGTGGTTCCTACGCCATCGAGGAGGACTGGTTCGTGGAGCATGAGGGATGTTTCCGCACAGGTCTCACCACCATCCAGTGCCTCTATGCGCCTGAGTTCTGTGCTCACGCTGCGGAGAGCCAAATAGTGACAATTAACAATGAATAATTGAAAACTATTCATTCTTAATTAGTCCAAAGGGCTTTCTTCGCGCAGCCCATTGTTCATTGTTCATTGTTCATTGTTAATTATTCATTGTTCATTGAAAAATCTTCTCCTTTTCCTGGCCTTCGCATTGGCAGCCTGCGGGGGACGTTCCTCGGGTGAGGGACAAGGAAATGAAGTCAGGCAAACCTCTACGGGACTTCCCAGCGAGGTGTTGCTGGCTGCCGACAACGAGGTGCTGGGTTCCGCAGCCATCGACTCGCTGGAAGCCCTGCTGGAATGCCCCATGCCCGGACTGAACCAGATGGAGAGTTTCTTCCGCGTGTCACGCATCAACCTCCTTCATGACAAGTACGAGACGAAACGCATGCACAGTCGGCTGCTGGTACGTATCAAGCACGATGCCAAGGAGGTGAGCCTGGGGGTAGCACGCCATGTGACAGCGCGTCCCCAGTTGCAACTGCAACTCACCGCTCCCTCCGTGGAGGCACTCCTGGCCTACCTGCCACAGCATGCGGAAGGCATACGCCGCATGCTCCTCGACAACCAGCTCTGCCACCAGACGATGCTGCTCCACCGCCATGCCTCGGCAGAGGTCATCCAGGACCTTGCCGCCACGCTGGGCTATACGATAGATGCCCCCGAGGAGATACGTTTCACGAAACGGGGAAAGGACTTTCTGTGGGCAAGTTCGCGCAGCCAGGAGCGACAGCTCAACCTGGTGTTCTACACGCGCCCCTATTATGGTCCGCACATCGAGGATGCCCGTGCCCTGGCTCTCCTGCGTGACTCAGTCATGATGGAGAACATCCCCGGAAGCGCACCCGACCAGTGGATGGAGACCGTCTGGGAACAGGACATGCCGGTGGCCACTGTGACCTCCCGCATGCAGGAAGTCTATGTGAACGGACGCGCACTAAAGTCCGAAAGTCCACGGCTTGTCACGGAGATGCGCGGACTGTGGCAGATGCGCCACGGTGCCATGGGCGGTCCCTTCGTGTCCATCAGTTTCATAGACAGCGTGGCCCACCGCCTCGTGGTGGCCGAGGGTTTCGTCTTCTCACCCTCCACCTCCAAGCGCGACCTCATGCGCCGTCTGGAAGCCTCGCTCCGCACCTTCCATGTTATTGATTATGGGTTATAGGTTATAGGTTATCGAAAGGGTTAAAGTGCATGTCCTGTTGTATTAGGGGTATGGATTATATTGGTTATTGGTTATAGGTTATTGGTTATTGGTTATAGGTTATTGGTTATTGGTTATAGGTTATTGGTTATTGGTTATCGAAGGGTTTAGAGATTTAGCCCGCATTGCGCAAGTTCAACACCGAAGCGGAAGGAAAGCTCTCGGCCATCTACTCCCTGCTGGAGATTAATCCCCATCCGCTTGGGAAAGTAAAATCCGTGGTGCACAAAAATATGCCTCAAAAAAAACCGTCTCCTGAAAAACAGAACGATACATAGTATATCGCTGCAATGTGGGTTATATGCCATTTTTATGGGGCAAAGATAAGCAGGGTTGACATTGCTGCCTTGTTATCATCCCCAAAAGAAAGAGAGTGCCGCACAACCGGCACTCTCTCTATATATACTCTATAAGATAGGCAGATTCCAGGAATGGATGCTGCGATTATTCCTCCGTCCACCATGTGGAAGGAATAGACTGGCGCTCATCCATCCACTGTTGGTACGTATCCACGGCGATGACCATGGGAACCTCGCCCTTCTTGGGGAACGGAATGAGGCATACGCTTCCTGTCTGGTTGCCGGCCACCTTGACTGTGATATTGTTCTCTTCGGGATTCCAGCCCGTCACGTCCTTCGTCACTGATGCGTCAGAACCAATCTCACCCTTCAGCATGGTATTCTCAGCACCGGAGAACCAAGTGTCACCAATCTTTATGTTCCAGGGCAGCACACCACCCAGATGACGGAGCGTGGCCATCTGCAAGGGAGTGCCTTCCACACCATTCTCCACCACGACGCGCTGCTCTACATCTATCACGATGTCGTTGAAGTCAAAGTCATCCGTAGAACCCAGGTCCTCGATGAGATAACGTCTGGAAACGACCTTGACTATCTTTTCGGGAGCCTGATGCTTCTGAACTGGTGCAAGACCATCCATCAGAAATGCCAACTGAGCCGTACCATGCTTTGTTTCAAACTGGCAGGCCAGAATGGAGCTTTTCTCACGCATTGTTCCCTTCTTATAATTACCAGCCGTAGCGGCATCCACCTCAGCCAACTTGAAGCCGCCCTCCAGCGTAGAGAAATTCTCTATGTCAACCTTGTAGCCCTTGTTGCCCTTGAACACGACGACATAGAAGGAGACAGGCGTACCGGCCTCAACACCCGTGATGGTATATGCCTTGGCCTTCTGCTTGTTGTTGTTGATACCCATAATGTTGGAGCAGATAGTGATATCCTGGGCAAAATAGTCCTCACCGACCACCATGTGCAGCACATAATTGTTGGCATTGCTCTGGAAGACGGGGACTATTCTCAATCCCTCTGCGGGGAAAGTGAAATAACAGGGTTCTGGATCACCGAACTGGCTGAACTCCTTTTCCATGGCCTCATTGAAGCCCTCGGAGATATTAAACTCATGGCCAAAGCTGCTAACTGTTATCCACTGGGGTTTGCCCTGGGCACGGGTCTGTACCTGACGGGCTGATGCAGACAGCACGTAAACCTCGTTGGGGTTGGCCAGGTCCCAAGACTGCTCTGCATCCACCTGACCATATTGTTTCACGAAATTGGCAGCAAAGGCTTCCTTGTCCAATTCTACCTGATAGTCGGGATTATACTCATGCTTGTCATCACTCGTACAACCCCCGAAACTCATGGCTGCTACCGCCAGAGTAGGTAACCAAAATTTCATCTGTTTCATAATTGTCATCCTTGTTATATATCATTTTGAGTTCACAAAGTTAAGAAGAATTGCAGAAAAAGACAAAAAAATCACGATTTTTATGACATTTCTGTGCTCAATTCCCTGTTTTTTCCCCTTTCCGTTCCTCTTTCAGTACAAAAAAGCGATAATAAGAGATGAGGATGGTGGTGAGCGGGAGGGCTATGATGAGGCCGATGAATCCCAGCAGGTAGCCCCACACAGAGAGGGAGAGGAGGATGACGGCAGGGCGCAGTCCCATCATCTTACCCATAATACGCGGCGTGAGCACCAAGTCCTGTATGCCCTGTACTACCAAGAAGACGATGAAGCAGTAGAGGATGATGAGCCAGAAGTTCTCACCCGTCTGGTTGGAACGCACCAGAGCCAAAAGCACGGCAGGGACGATGCCCAACATCTGGAGGTAAGGCACGAGGTTGAGTACGCCAATGAACATGCCCAGGGCTACTGCCAGCGGCATGCCCACGATACTGAAGCCGACGGAAAACAGGATACCCACAAGGAGGGCTATGAGTGACTGCCCACGGAAATATGCCTGCATTCCAAGCTGCAGGTCGCGCAGTATCATGCCTGCCGTATGGCGATGGCGCATGGGCACGAGGTGTACAAAACCAGAAGAAAGACGTTCGTAGTCCATCAGGATGAAGAACAGATACATGAGAATCAGCATCCCACCCACCAGACTCTTGAGGAGGCTGAACGCCTGGGTCAGCAGCGACCAGAGTTGCACGGTGCAGGTACGCACTATCTCGACCACGTCCTTGTTGTGAACCAACTGACTGAGCGAAGTCTCGTCGAAGTTCCTTCGGAAATAACGGTCCATCTCCTGGGCTATACTCGAATCACCGAACTCCTGTATGGTATGGGATATCTCCCCCCTCAGACTGGCAAACTCGTTGAGGGTAGGCGGTATGACCAAGGCACACAGCCCCGCCACGACAGCCGCCGTAACCAGCAGGGAGACGATGATGCTGAGGATGCGGAAATGCAGGTGGCAACGATACTGGAAGAAGGTCACCATGGGGTAGATGAGGTAGGCAAGGAGCCATGCCATGAAGAAAGGCAGGAGGACTTCGCTCAGATAACGCACCACGAAGAATGCCACTCCCGCACCCGCCACGACCATGAGGCCGCGCACAAAACCGTCAAAGGTTATTTCCTTGTTCCTGTTGTCCATATTCCGTTACTTTTTGATGGGTTTTCTGATAAATAGACTGTCAGCTTCTGTCATGAAGGCGCGACCGGTCGCGCCATACGGGAGAGCGTTGTGATAAAAGAGTGACCGCTTCAATGCTTGCCACGCCTGTCAGGCATGGGAGGTCAGGGTCCTGTAGCACTCGCGGCAGAGCGGCTCGTATTCCATCTTCTCTCCCAGCAAGACCTGCTTGTCACCCTCCACGATGCGGTGGGAGGCGTAGGCCAGGGCACCACAGCGCACGCAGATGGCATGCACCTTCAGTACATCGTCCGCCACCGCGCACAGCGCAGGCATGGGACCGAAAGGCTGACAGCGGAAGTCCAGGTCCAGTCCAGCCACGATGACACGTACACCCCGTGCAGCCAGTTCCTGACACACATCCACGATGCCCGCGTCAAAGAACTGGGCCTCGTCGATGCCCACCACGTCGGCGTCATCCCCCATGAGCAGGATGCTGGCCGAAGAATCGACCGGCGTGCTGGGTATGGCCTTTCCCTCATGGCTCACCACTTCCTGTTCGCTGTAGCGCACATCAAGCGCGGGTTTAAAGATAAGTACTCGCTGGCGGGCAAACTGCGCACGCTTCATCCTGCGGATCAGTTCCTCGGTCTTCCCCGAGAACATCGAACCGCAGATGACCTCTATGCGCCCTCGCCGCATCATCTCTCCATTGGAAGTCTGTATGCTCATCGTTTTGCTCATTTCTGCTGCAAAAGTACTATTTCCGTATGACAAAAAGGAGAAATAGGTCTAAAAAAAGCCCTAAAAGTATAATAAAAGAAAAATAATTGGCCAATCGTAAGTCAGTATGCGATTTATTTCTTACTTTTGCGGCATGGGAACACTGTTTATAGTACCAACTCCGGTAGGAAATCTGGAAGACATGACCATGCGGGCACTCCGTGTCCTGAAGGAAGCCGACCTCATTCTGGCTGAGGATACACGTACATCGGGTATCCTTCTCAAGCATTTCGACATCCATGTCCCCATGCAGTCCTACCACAAGTTCAACGAGCACCAGACCGTGCAGCACGTGGTGGACTGGTTGCGCTCCGGCCACAATGTAGCCGTGGTGAGCGATGCAGGTACCCCCGGCATCAGCGACCCTGGTTTCCTGGTGGTACGCGAGGCTGTCAAGGCCGGCATCGAGGTCATCACGCTGCCGGGTGCCACGGCCTTCGTCCCCGCCCTGGTGTCCTCCGGTCTGCCATGTGACAAGTTCGTCTTCGAGGGTTTCCTGCCCCAGAAGAAAGGGCGCGCCACCCGCATCATGCAGCTCAGGGACGAGACGCGCACCCTGGTCTTCTACGAGTCGCCCTACCGCGTGGTCAAGACGCTACAGCAGTTTGTAGAAGTCTATGGCCCCGACCGCCACGTCGCTGCGTGCCGGGAAATATCCAAGATTCACGAGGAGTGTATCCGCGGCACGCTGCAGGAGGTGCTCGGGCATTTCCAGGCACACGAACCGAAGGGTGAATTTGTCATCATCCTGGAAGGAATGGCTGACCGCAAATCCCAGAAACAGGAAGAAAGAACGGAATTTCAAACCAATCAATTACAATAACACAATGAAAAAGTTACTTTACTTGGCTGTTATTGCCATGACAATGATAGCCTGCCAAGAGAAAAAACAAGATGCAGAAAGTGCGGCTCAGGCTACCATCGACTCCCTCAAGGCCGTCAATGCCAACCAGGCACAGGAACTGGAGGAGTTCATGGGCCTCATCGACCAGGTCAATGAGGGCTTCCGCCTCATCAAGGAAGCAGAAGGACGTATTGACGTGCGCGATGCCAGCGTGGAAAAGGGCAACACCCAGCACATCACGGAGGACATGGAGTTCATACAGCAGACCATGAAGCAGAACCATGAACTCATCGAACAGCTGAAGAAGAAACTCAGCAACTCGTCCAAGAGCATGAGCAGCCTGGCCAAGCAGGTCAAGGCACTTGAGCAGCAGATGGCCGAACAGGACAACCGCATCCAGGAACTGCAGACCCAGTTGGCCGAGCGTGACATCGTCATCGAGGAACAGGGAAAGACCATCAGCAAGTTGAACGAGAACGTCAGCAGCCTGACCACCGAGAACGAGGAGAAAGCCGCCCAAGTGGCTGCTCAGGACAAGGAACTGAATACTGCATGGTATGTCTTCGGTAGCAAGAAGGAACTTAAGGAGCAGCGCATCCTCACCAGTGGTGACGTACTGAAGGACGGTAATTTCAACAAGGGCTATTTCACCCAGATTGACATTCGCCACACCAAGAGCATACGCACTTATTCCAAGAGCGCAAAGGTGCTTACCAGTCATCCTGACGGCAGTTACCAACTCATCAAGAACGACAACAAGGAATACGAAATCCAGATTACCGACCCCGCCCTCTTCTGGAGCGTGAGCAAGTATCTCGTAGTACAAGTCAAATAAACTTTCTTTCCCTTGAAGACCAGCAGAAGCAAACACTATAACTCAAGTCGCTCGTCACTCCCCTTTGAAGACGGAATGACGAGCGTCAAGTATCATAATATCATAGAGACCGGTCCCGAAAAGGCTATTCTCGTGGGACTCATCACGCCACGGCAGGACGAACGGCGCACCAAGGAGTACCTCGACGAACTGGAGTTCCTGGCCGAGACGGCAGGGGCACAGACCGTGAAGCGTTTCACGCAGCGTGCCAACGGGCCCAGCAGCGTGACGTACTTGGGTACGGGTAAGCTGCAGGAGATACGTGCCTATATCGTGGCTGAGGAGGATGCTGAACGCGACATCGACATGGTTATCTTCGATGACGAACTCAGTGCCAAGCAGTTGCGCAACATCGAGGCGGAGCTCAAGGTCAAGGTTCTGGACCGAACCAGCCTCATCCTCGACATCTTTGCCATGCGGGCGCAGACAGCCAACGCCAAGACGCAGGTCGAACTGGCACAGTACCGCTACATGCTCCCACGCCTGCAGAGACTGTGGACGCATCTGGAACGACAGGGAGGCGGATCCGGAGGAGGAGGCGGCAAGGGTTCCGTGGGACTCCGAGGCCCTGGTGAGACGCAGCTGGAGATGGACCGCCGCATCATCCTGAACCGCATGGCACTGCTCAAGCAGCGGCTTGCCGACATAGACCGCCAGAAGACCACGCAGCGCAGCAACCGCGGACGCATGATACGCGTGGCACTCGTGGGATATACCAATGTGGGCAAGAGTACCCTGATGAACCTCCTGTCCAAGAGTGAGGTCTTTGCCGAGAACAAACTCTTTGCCACCCTCGACACCACGGTGCGCAAGGTCATCATCGACAACCTGCCCTTCCTGCTCAGCGACACCGTGGGATTCATACGCAAACTGCCCACCGACCTCGTGGAGTCCTTCAAATCGACCCTCGATGAGGTGCGCGAGGCTGACCTTCTGATTCATGTCGTAGATATCTCGCATCCCGACTTCGAAGACCAGATCAAGGTGGTGGAGAAGACACTGGCCGACCTGGGCTGTGCCGAACGTCCCACCATGCTGCTCTTCAACAAGGTGGATGCCTACCGCTGGGTGGACAAGGACGAGGACGACCTCACGCCGGCTACCCGCGAGAACATATCCCTCAGCGAGATGATGAATACGTGGATGGCACGCATGAACGGTGACTGCCTCTTCATCTCTGCCACGGAACGTACCAACCTGGAGGAACTGAAGACCGTCATCTATAATAAGGTACGTGAACTGCACGTACAGAAATACCCCTACAACGATTTCCTCTTCCAGCATTATGAGGAAGAGGACAATGAATGAACCCAACTAAATAAGAAGGTAAGACCCGTCCATCCCCGACATGGGGGTGGCACGGCTACCTGACTTCCTCAAACTCCACGTATTCCCCCTCGTCATCCCCGATGACCTTCTTCCGGCCCGGGGCATCCGCCTTGTTCCCGCCATGCACTCCAGCACGCTCGTCCTGCCGGCCGTGTGAAGGTTCCTGGTTCCCCGTCCTTTCCTCCTGCTTGAAGTTGGCTGCACGGAACACCTGACGCAGACGCCACCACAGCATCACGAGTTTGAACACGCCCATACAAATGTAGAAGATGAGGAAGAAGACAAAGAGGGAAAAGAAAAAATTCAATATGATCATGGATTGGAGAATTTAGAATTTGGAACCGCTCACCATCCTGGCACCCACCGAGAGGGCTACGTACCACACGATGATGGCAGCAAAGCAACTGTAACCCAGCAGGAAGCAAGGCAGGCAGCCCAGCAGGAACACGTACTTGACGGCATTTCCCTTCCAGGCAAGCGACTTGAACTTGAGGGCAAAGAGGGGAAGTTCGGCCACAAGAAGCCAACTCATCAGCAGCATGCCGGCCACCAGCCACACGATGCCGCAGGGAAGCGACACGAGCCACCCGTGCTGCCCCAGGGTCAGGGAACTCCAGAAGAGGGCATTGGCCGGAGTGGGGAGTCCGATGAACGAGGTGCTCTGCCGCTCGTCGAGGTTGAACTTGGCCAGACGGAGGGCAGAAAAGGCAGCCATGACGAAGGCCGTGTAGGGCACCAGGTCGCGGAAGGCAGCCCATGCCTCGGGGTACTGCAGTTCACGGAACAGCGAGAAGAGTATGGCTGAGGGAGCCAGGCCGAAGGTGATGACGTCGGCCAGCGAGTCCAGTTCCTTCCCAATGGGCGAAGAGACATGGAGAAGCCTTGCCGTCATCCCGTCGAAGAAATCGAAGACGGCTCCCAGGATGATGAACATTACAGCCATCCGATAGTCTGCCTGAAAGGCAAACGTGGAGGCTATCCCGCCACACATCAGGTTGCAGCAGGTTATGGCGTTTGGAACATGCTTTTTCACAATCTTGCCAATACGGTTTCGTTTCCTACGGTACGCTGGTTCATGCGTACGAGCACCTTGGTGCCCAGGGGCAGGTAAGTATCTACGCGCGAACCTAACTTAATAAATCCCAGATGGTCGTCTATCTCGCACTCGTCACCCACCTGGGCATACGTGACGATACGGCGAGCCACGGCCCCGGCTATCTGGCGCACCAGGATGTCGGTACCCTCAGGCGTGGTGATGACGGTGGTGGCCCGCTCATTCTCCTCACTGGCCTTGGGCAGCCATGCACGCATGAAGCGTCCGTCATGGTGGCGGACATATTTCACCTTGCCATCCACGGGCACCCAGTTGGCATGCACGTTCGTCACGCTCATGAAAATGCTGACCATGAGGCGTCGGTCATGGAAATACTCCTTCTCCTCCACCTCCTCTATGCACACTATTTTGCCGTCGGCAGGAGCAATGACGAGTCCCGTGGTCTCCTCCTCGAAATGACGCGGAGGACAACGGAAAAAGTTGATCACCACCATATAGACTGCCGTGGTGACACCCAGGACGATGTAGAAGGGGAGGAGCGTACACCCACAATGATAGAGCACCTCGAAGAGCAGGGCGTTGAACAAGACCAGTGCCACGCCGCTGGCCACGAGCGTGTGGGTACCTTCACGGTGGAGTTTTATTTTCTTGCGCAGCTTGCGGAGTTTTTTTCCCATATTACCGGATTCGCGTTTTTCTTGAAATATATATTTTACGGGACAAAGGTACGAAGAATTATTGGAAATAGGAAACAGAAAGTAGAAAAATGACAAGCCAAACGTCAAAAAGTAGAGCATTGGGGCAAAAGAGAGCCTGATTTCTTGCAATTTTCACTTATATCGTGTACCTTTGTTGGTTGTTCCAAGATAATGTCCCATGCAAGACTTCGTACACCTACACGTTCACACACAGTTTTCCCTGCTCGACGGCATGTCCAAGATACCCAGGATGGTTGACAAGGCCATTGCGGACGGAATGCGCGGCGTAGCCATCACCGACCACGGCAACATGTTCGGTGTAAAGGAGTTCTTTGACTACTGCCAGAAGGTCAACAAAGGAAGGAAGAAGGAAGGGCTGGAACCCTTCAAGCCCATCTTCGGCTGCGAGATGTACGTGGCACGCCGAGGCGACAAGCGGCTCATGGAAGGCAAGGTGGACTCATCGGGATGGCACCTCGTGGTCCTGGCCAAGAACGAGGTGGGCTACAGGAACCTCATACGCCTTGTCTCGCGCAGTTGGGTGGATGGCTACTACATGCGTCCGCGTACTGACCACAAGGACTTGGCGGAACTGCACGAGGGTCTCATCATCAGCACGGCGTGCATCGGTGGGGAGGTGCCCAAGAAGATACTGGCAGGTCACACGGAGGAGGCAGAGAAGACGCTGCTGTGGTTCAAGGAGATATGGGGCGATGACTTCTACGTGGAACTGCAACGCCACGAGGTGCGCGACCCTCACCTGACCGCCAACCGCGAGACCTACGAATTGCAGCAGAAGGTAAACCCCGTTCTCATCGAACTGGCCCACAAGCACGGTATCAAGATTATCTGTACCAACGACTGCCACTTCATTGACGAAGAGGATGCCGGGGCCCACGAAATCCTGCTGTGCCTCTCCACGGGCAAGAAACTCGACGAACCGCACATGCTCTACACCAAGCAGGAGTGGTTCAAGACGCGTGCTGAGATGGAGGCCGTCTTCAGCGACCTGCCCGAGGCACTGGCCAACACCTGCGAGATACTGGACAAGGTGGAGACCTACAACATCGAGAGCGACCCCATCATGCCCTTCTACCCCATACCTGCCGAGTTCGGCACTGAGGAGCAGTGGAGACAGCGATTCAGCGAGGAGGACCTCTTCCACGAATTCACCACCGACGAATACGGCAAGAATCCCCTGGCCGAGGAGGAGGGACAGAAGAAAATCAAGAAGCTGGGAGGCTACGAGAAGATATACCGCATCAAGTTCGAGGCGGACTACCTGGGGAAACTGGCCTACGAGGGAGCCTCCAGACTCTACGGAAAGGGCTATGAGGAAATCCCCTACGGTAAGGTGCTCCAGGGCGACGAACTCTCGGAGTGGGCTGCCGACCACGGCATAGCCCGTGATGTGGACGAGCGCATACGCTTTGAACTGCATATCATGAAGACGATGGGTTTCCCCGGTTACTTCCTCATCGTGCAGGATTTCATCAACTCCGCCCGTAAAGAACTGGGGGTATGGGTGGGGCCGGGACGTGGTTCGGCAGCTGGAAGCGTGGTGGCCTATTGCCTGGGCATCACCAAGCTGGACCCCATGAAATACGACCTCCTCTTCGAGCGTTTCCTCAACCCCGACCGTATCTCGCTGCCCGATATAGACACCGACTTCGATGATGACGGACGAGGCAAGGTGCTGCAGTGGGTCATGGACAAGTACGGACACGAGAACTGTGCCCACATCATCACCTACGGCACCATGGCGGCCAAGAACTCCATCAAGGACGTGGCACGCGTGGTCAACCTGCCCCTGGACAAGTCCAACGCCCTGTGCAAGGCCATCCCCGACCGTCTGCCCGACGGCTTGAAGATGAACCTCAACAACGCCATCAAGTGTACCCCGGAACTCCAGAAGGCCGAGGCATCCTTCGATCCCAGGGAGTCCAACACCATAAAATACGCACGTATGCTGGAGGGAACGGTGCGGGGCAGCGGCATTCATGCCTGCGGCTTCATCATCTGCCGTGACCCCATCTCGGACCACGTGCCCGTCTCCACGGCCGATGACCCGGACTTCCCTGACCGCAAGACGGCCGTGACGCAGTACGACGGCCATGTCATCGAATCCACGGGACTCATCAAGATGGACTTCCTTGGACTCAAGACGCTCTCCGAACTCAAGGAGGCGTGCCGCGTGGTGAAGGAAGCCCACGGGGTGGACATCGACCTCGACAACCTGCCCATCGATGACGAACTGACCTACCAGCTCTACCAGAAGGGGCAGACCATCGGCACCTTCCAGTTCGAGTCAGCCGGAATGCAGAAATACCTCAAGGAACTGCATCCCACGGTCTTCGAGGACCTCATCGCCATGAACGCCCTCTACCGTCCGGGCCCCATGGACTACATCCCTTCGTTCATTGCCCGCAAAAACGGGCGCGAGGAAATCAAGTACGACATCCCCATCATGGAGAAGTACCTGAAGGACACCTACGGCATCACCGTCTATCAGGAACAGGTGATGCTCCTGTCGCGACTCCTGGCAGACTTCACGCGCGGCGAGAGCGATGCCCTACGAAAGGCCATGGGAAAGAAGAAGAAGGACATCGTCGATGCCATGAAGCCCAAGTTCATTGAGGGAGGCAAGAAGAACGGGCACGACCCCAAGGTGCTGGAGAAGATATGGAGCGACTGGGAGAAGTTCGCCTCCTACGCCTTCAACAAGTCGCACGCGGCCTGCTACTCCTGGGTGGCCTACCAGACGGCCTACATCAAGGCACACTACCCCAGCGAGTTCATGGCAGCCCTCTTGACCCGCCGCTATACGGACATCAAGGAGACTACGAAACTCCTGGAAGAGTGCAAGGCACTGGGCATCAAGGTGCTCGGTCCCGACGTCAACGAGTCGCATGCCGACTTCGGTGTGAACGGCAAGGGACAGATACGCTTCGGACTGAAGGCCATCAAGGGATTCGGTGATGCCAGTGCCGAGGCCGTGGTCAAGGAAAGGGAGAAGAACGGTCCCTTCGCCGACATCTTCGACTTCGTGCAGCGCCTGCCCATGTCCGTCATCAAGCGCAGCGGTCTGGAGTGCCTGGCCCTGAGCGGTGCCTTTGATGCCTTCAGCCAGCAGATACGCCGCGAACAGTTCTTTGCCAAGAACACCAAGGGGGAGGCTTTCGTCGACCTGCTCAACCGCTTCGGCACACAGTACCTGCAGGCACAGCAGGAGGCGCAGTTCTCTCTCTTCGGCATGGAGGCCATCGAGGTCAACCGGCCTGCCATCCCTCCCGCCGAACCCTGGGGCACGCTGGAACGCCTCAACAAGGAGCGCGAACTGGTGGGGCACTTCCTTTCGGCACACCCCCTTGACGAGTTCCGCATCATCCTGGAGAACGTGTGCAACCTGCACATGGAGCACATCAATGACCTCACCCCGTTGGCCAACCAGGAGTTCCGTTGCGGTGGTATCGTCACCAGCGTGTCGCGCAAGGTGAGCAGCAAGACGAACAAGCCCTTCGGCATAGTGACCATCGAGGACTTCACCGGCGCGGGCGAGATACTTCTCTTCGACGAGGACTGGCGCACGTGGATGGGCTACATGGAGGAGGGCAACACGCTCTACGTCAGCGGAAGGGTGGAACCCCGTTTCCGCGACTCCACCCAGATGGCACTGCGCGTGAAGTCCATCAGGCACCTCACGGATGCCAAGAAGGACATCGTGAAGAGCATCACCATACAGTTGCACGTGGCCGACATCGACGACATCGTGGTCAGCAACCTGGCACAACTGGTGCAGGACTCGCCGGGCCCCGTCAGCCTGCAGTTCCGCTTCATCGACACCGACGGCCGGACGGAACTCTCCATGAAATCGGCCTACACCATCGAACTGACGCACCACCTGGCTGCCTACATGCAGTCCACGGAGGGCATCACCTATAAGATAAACGAATGACAAACCCTAAAAAACAAAGAATCATGACAGCAATTACAGATGCAAACTACAACGAACTGGCTGCCCAGGGCAAGCCTATGGTATTGGACTTCTGGGCCACATGGTGCGGTCCCTGCCGCAAGATAGCCCCCATTATCGAGGCACTGGCCAACGACTATGAGTCACAGGCCATCATCGGCAAGGTGGATATCGAGGAAAACGAAGAACTGGCGGCACAGTTTGGCGTGCGCAACATCCCCACCATACTCTACATCAAGAACGGTGAAGTGGTTGACAAGCAGGTGGGTGCTGCCCCACGCCCCGTGCTGGAGGAGAAACTGAAAGGAATACTCTGACAATTAACAGTTAAGGTAGGTTCTATAAATTAGCTTTGATGGGATTTTGCTCTATCTTCGAGCAG
>CALZGT010000003.1 GCA_945787235.1 uncultured Prevotellaceae bacterium | reverse complement strand
TGCGAGAAGCCCTGCCACAAGGCTTGTGCTGAGGAGGGTGAGGCTGTTGTTGAGCACAACCACCTGACCAAGGATATCAAGGAGGATTGCCCCGCTTGTCCCAAGAACTGATACATCAACCGAAAAACAATAAAGTATTATGTCCAAGACTATAAATTCAAGAATTCCCGAAGGACCTGTGGCTGAGAAGTGGACCAACTATAAGGCACATCAGCGTCTGGTCAATCCCAAGAACAAGCTCAAGCTCGATGTCATTGTGGTAGGTACGGGTCTGGCCGGTGCCAGTGCCGCTGCCTCACTCGGAGAGATGGGTTTCAACGTGTATAACTTCTGCATCCAGGACTCTCCCCGCCGTGCTCACTCCATCGCAGCCCAGGGCGGTATCAACGCTGCCAAGAACTACCAGAACGACGGTGACTCCGTGTATCGCCTCTTCTACGATACCGTGAAGGGTGGTGACTACCGTGCCCGCGAGGCCAACGTATATCGCCTGGCTGAGGTGAGCAACAGCATCATCGACCAGTGCGTGGCACAGGGTGTGCCCTTCGCCCGTGAATATGGTGGCATGCTGGCCAACCGCTCTTTCGGTGGTGCCCAGGTAAGCCGTACGTTCTATGCCAAGGGCCAGACGGGTCAGCAGCTCCTCCTCGGTGCCTATTCTTCACTGAGCAAGGAGGTACACAGCGGCAAGGTAAGGCTCTATACCCGCTATGAGATGGAGGATGTGGTCATCGTGGATGGCCGTGCTCGCGGTATCATTGCCAAGAACCTCGTGACCGGCAAGCTGGAGCGCTTCAGTGCCAATGCCGTGGTGATTGCCACCGGCGGCTATGGCAATGCCTATTTCCTCTCTACCAATGCCATGGGTTGCAACTGCACCGCTGCCATCCAGTGCTACCGCAAGGGTGCCTACATGGCCAATCCCTCGTACGTACAGATTCACCCCACCTGCATCCCCGTGCATGGTGACAAGCAGTCCAAGCTGACGCTGATGTCTGAGTCACTGCGTAACGACGGACGTATCTGGGTGCCCAAGAAACTGGAGGATGCCAAGGCTCTGCAGGCCGGTACCAAGCAGGGTTACGAGATTCCCGAGGAGGACCGTGACTACTACCTGGAGCGCCGCTATCCTGCCTTCGGTAACCTCGTGCCCCGTGACGTGGCTTCACGTGCTGCCAAGGAGCGTTGCGACAAGGGCTTCGGTGTGAACAACACGGGTCTGGCTGTCTTCCTGGACTTCTCTGAGTCCATCCAGCGTCTGGGCATCAACGAGATTCGTCAGCGTTATGGCAACCTCTTCGACATGTATGAGGAGATTACCGATGTCAATCCCGGTGAACTGGCCAGGACGGTGAACGGCCGTGACTACTACTACCCCATGATGATCTTCCCCGCCATCCACTACACCATGGGTGGTATCTGGGTCGATTACGAGCTGCAGACTTCCATCCCCGGACTCTTCGCCATCGGTGAGTGTAACTTCTCCGACCACGGTGCCAACCGTCTGGGTGCTTCTGCCCTCATGCAGGGTCTGGCCGACGGTTACTTCGTGCTTCCCTACACCATCCAGAACTATCTGGCAGACCAGGCCATCTGGCCCCGCCTCTCTACCGACCTGCCCGAGTTTGCTGCAGCAGAGAAGGCCGTGTCCGACGAGATTGACCGCCTCATGAACATCAAGGGCAAGCGCAGCGTTGATTCCATCCACAAGGAGCTCGGTCACATCATGTGGGAGCACGTGGGTATGGGACGTACCAAGAAGGGACTGGAGGAAGGTCTCAAGCTGCTCAAGAACATCCGCAAGGAGTTCAACGAGAACCTCTTCATCCCCGGTTCGAAGGAGGGTCTCAACGTAGAGCTCGACAAGGCCATCCACCTGCGCGACTTCATCCTCATGGGTGAACTGGTAGCCTACGATGCACTGCACCGTGAGGAGTCCTGCGGTGGCCACTTCCGTGAGGAGCACCAGACGGAGGAAGGTGAGGCCAAGCGTGACGATGAGAACTTCTTCTATGTAGGTTGCTGGGAGTACCAGAAGAACGATGAGACGGCTCCCGAACTCATCAAGGAGCCTCTGCACTACGAGATCATCAAGGTACAGCAGCGCAATTACAAGAACTAGTCCATGCGAGTTCATAACAGCTCTAAACGTAAATAGTAAAGACAATGGCTAAAAACATATCAGTAACAGTAAAGTTCTGGAAGCAGAACGGCCCTAAGGACAAGGGTCACTTCGATACCCACGAATTGAAGAACATCCCCGATGACACTTCATTCCTGGAGGCTCTCGACATCATGAACGAGGAGCTTATCAACGAGGGCAAGGAGCCCTTCGTGTTCGACCATGACTGCCGCGAGGGTATCTGCGGCATGTGCTCACTCTACATCAATGGTACGCCGCACGGCAAGACGGAGCGCGGGGCTACTACCTGCCAGCTCTACATGCGTAAGTTCAACGATGGGGACACCATCACCGTGGAGCCCTGGCGCTCTGCCGGTTTCCCCGTCATCAAGGACTGCATGGTAGATCGCGATGCCTTCGACAAGATCATGCAGGCCGGTGGCTACACCAGCGTGCGTACGGGTCAGGCCCAGGATGCCAATGCCATCCTCATCAGCAAGGAGGCTGCCGACGAGGCCATGGACTGCGCCACCTGCATCGGCTGTGGTGCCTGCGTGGCTGCCTGCAAGAATGGTTCTGCCATGCTCTTCGTCAGCTCCAAGGTAAGCCAGTTTGCCCTCCTGCCCCAGGGCCAGGTGGAGGCTGCCAAGCGTGCCAAGGCCATGGTGGCCAAGATGGACGAACTGGGCTTCGGCAACTGTACCAACACCCGTGCCTGCGAGGCTGTATGCCCCAAGTGTGAGAGCATCAGCAACATTGCACGCCTCAACCGTGAGTTCATCTGGGCCAAGCTCAAGGACTAAGGTTGGTTCGTGATACCATAAACGGGACTGGCCGGGGAGATAATCCTTGGTCAGTCTTTTTTTTGTCGTATTCCCGCGTAGCAATACCGTATTATATAATTAAGGAGAATGCCATGCAGTGCACCCCTCATGCATGGGCAAGGCCATCTTTTCTGTTTTCTTCGTTTACCCCCATTTGGCAAAAAAACGTGGAAAAGTATCCTTTATAAATGTTTTTTTTGTGTCCCATCATTTTTTTTTATAAAAATTCTTGTAGAAAAAAAACTTTTGTTAATTTTGCGGTGAGAAACAATTAAAAACATTTAAATCGTAATAATTATGAAAACAACATTTTTGAGAAAGATGGCCATGTGTGTGGCCATGACAGTGATTCCAACTCTTAGTGTGAATGCCCAGGAGGAAGAAGTCGCTGCTTCCAACAAGCCCACCGTATTTGTGGAGGCTTCCGGCACGTCGAGTGAGGCCAAGGCCGTACGTAATGCCGTACTGACAGCACTGAGCAACTGTGGCCGTCTCATCATCCTGGACGCAGAGAGCGAGGCGATAGCCAGCAAGGAAGACATCCGCCGTACGGGTGAGAACGTGACGGCAGGCAGTGACATGGTGGCAGAGCGCATGGGAGCCGTGGTACGTCTCGGTGCCCAGTACTATCTCAACGTGACAGTGGACGATGTCAGCCATACTTCTACCAAGGGGTCAAGTTCCACCACGGCCAACTGCAAGATTACCATCACGGTGAAGGCCATCGACCCCTCTGAGAGCAAGGTGCTCAACACGCAGCAGATGAACTTTACGGGCAGCAACTCCAAGAACCTCCGCGACGAGGCTTTCAACAGTGCCCTTGAGTCCATCACCAGCAAGGGTAGTGTATTGGGCCAGAACCCCCTGCTACAGTTCATCGACAGCCAGTTCCCCGTGGTGTGCCAGATTCTGGAAATCAATGAGGCCAAGAAGGACAAGGCTGTTACCGTGTATGTCAATGCCGGTTCGGACAACGGCGTGACCAAGGGAACCAAATTTGAGGTCTTCAAGGACAAGAAGGTGGGAACTCGCGTGGCTTCGGTGCCCGTGGGTGAGCTGACCGCTGAGGACGTACAGGCCGGCGACCTTACCCTGTGCAAGGTTTCCAAGGGGGCAGACGTCATCTTCACGGAGTTCAACAATGGTACTACGCTCAAGGTGAAGTCACGCGCCAAGAAGGACGTGTGGGGCAAGATAGGTCTGTAAATCACGGACATCATTACATGGGCATGCAGGCAGGACACATTCCGCGCCTGTATGCCTCTTTTACATTTATGGAAGCCACATCTAAGTTTATCCTGATTGAAACAACACGAAACTTGAACTATCATGAAAAGAACCATTATCATATTGCTGTGCCTCGCCATCTTGCCTGTGGCATTGTGGGCCCAGACCGCAAGCCAGTTCATGACCGACGCCACCTTGGTGTCTCTCTCGCCGGACAAGAAGACGGTGACGCTGCGCTGCTCGGGTATGGCTGAGAAGAAGAAGGAAGCCGTCATCATGGCTCAGAAGTCTGCCCTCTATAACCTGCTCCACATGGGTGTGGACGGAGTGAATGGAGGCAAGCCCCTCTGCCCCGTGGCCGACCAGGCCTATGACCGCCGTATGTTCAGCGAGAACCGCTACATGTCGTTCATGGCCAACAGCGTTGACCTGGACAACTACACCAAGATGGGCAACAAGGTGAAGGCTGAAGTGGAAGTAACTTTTTACCTGCAGTCGCTCCAGCGTGACCTGGGACGTGGACAGAGTGGTACGCCCGGAGCAGACAAGAACCTGCCCTCCATCACCATCGTGCCCTTCATTGCACAGAGCGAAAACCAGCTGGAGGTGCTCGAGGGTAACAACGTACGCCGTGCGGCTGCGTCATCGGTGACAGCCATGTTCAGCAAGAAGGGCTATCTCACCAAGGACTACCTGGCCATGCTGCGCAACATGCAGAACAACGACATTCTCCTGTCGGGTACGCAGTCGGATGCCGTGACCAAGATGCTGCAGAATGCCGGTACGGATGTCAAGGTCGAGGTGAGGTGCCAGTGTACACAGGGGGCTATGAACCTGGTCAATGCCATAGTGGAGATTAAAGCTGTGGAGGCTTTCACCAGTACCACACTGGCCAGCGTGACACTCTCCGGCCAGACCCGTGGCGACAGCACCCTCGTCGTGACGCAGATTCTCGAGAGCAGCAGCAATGCCCAGAAGCGCAACACCTTCTTCCAGGAACTCAACAAGGCTTTCCATGCCATTTCCGTACAGGGCGTTGAGGTCAGCCTGAGCATGACCATTGATGAAAATGTCGATGACTTCAGCTTCGAGGATGAACTCGCCGACGGCAACATCTTCAAGGATGCGCTGGAGGAGTGGCTGCAGCAGGTTGCTGTCGATGAGAATGCACGCGTCGACATGTCCAACGACAAGTTTCTGGGCATCACGCTCAGGGTTCCATTCTACAACGACAAGGGAAAGACCTACAAGGTGTCTGGATTCCGTAGCGCATTGAGAAAGAAACTCAAGGAACTCCTCGGCGAGGACCATGTGTTCAGCATCGATGCCATGGGACAGAAACTCTCGGTGAAGGTGAAATAGAATTTAGACTGAATCCTATGAAGAAATACATCCTTTTTCCCCTCATGCTTCTGGTGCCTGCATTTGCTACGGCCCAGGTAGATGACGAAGGTGGCTCGGTACAGACCGAAGTATATGAAAGTGACGTGGCCTTCCAGGCCGTGAAGCCAGAAGGCAAGAACCTCACCGAAGCGCAGAAGACGGCTCTGCAGTCCAAGATAGAGCGCATCATTGCCAAGAACAATGCCGGTACTATCAGCGAGCATGATGCTTTTGGCATCAAGGCGGACATTGACATTCAGGACTCGAAGAGCAGTGCAGGACTGGTGCGCAATGTCACCGTGCTCACCGCTGAGGTTACCCTCACGGCCTTCAATGTGGCCGACGGTAGCATCTATTACAGTAATTCCGTCCGTCTGGAAACAGACGTAGTGGGTGATGCCAAGTTGGCTATGGACAAGCTCATCAACAGCATCAAGGTCACCGACCCACAGTTCGTGAGGTTCATCCGCACGGCACGCAAGCGCATTGCACAGTGGTACAATGACCGCGCACTTCCCCTGCCCATCCGGCAGGAAAAGAAGGAACCCGAGGTGAAGCACGACACCGTCGTGGTGGTTCAGGAGGTACTCGTTCCGCAGCAGCAGCCCGTAGAGCAGCCTGTGCAGGAAAAGACTCCCGTTGTGGAAAAGCCAGTCCCCCAGAAGGTACCAGCCTGCGACATCACCCTCTCCACGGGCGACATCGACTTCCAGATTCTCAGTACCCAGGTGGACCTCACCCGCAAGCGTTTCTCTTTTACCGCAAAGATAACGAACAATAAGGGTAGCGGTACGCTGGAACGTATGTTCAAACAGGCTTTCGACCAGGATGGTAATCAGCTGGATAATCTCAAGGTTACGGAGAACAGCCATTATATCTATGAGGACTATCCCAAGGATTTGGGAGTGAGGCGCACCTTCATGGTGGATGGCATCACGGCACAGACCACCATGCTCTCCTACATTCTGCTCAGCGTTGGCAGGACAGAAGTGGTGATAAAGAACCTCCCCGTGAAGAATTCATAATCCCTTTCATACAATCGTTTATTAATCCTTTTGATGGTGGGTATTTTTAGAGCCCACCTTAACCCTTCTGTCAGCGGGGCATTCAGCCTCCTGCCGGAATAAAATCATAAAGTGATGAAAAGAATACTGCTGACGTTCTGCCTGGCCATGGCCGCTATGGGCTGCTGGGCACAGGACTACAAGGTGCTGGACAAGAGTGAGAAGAAACGCCCTGAGTGGATAGGCATATCGGGCAACGGATACATTGCCGTAGGCTCGCAGAAGCCTACCCTGGACGAGGCACGTCAGGACTGCATGAACATCCTCCTGGAGGAAATCATCAACGCGGTGGCTGTCAACGTGTGCTCCCAGACGAGTTCAGACCTCATGCAGATAACCCGCAACGAGGACATACAGTTCACCGAGGAGTTCCGCTCCAGCACCACCATACAGTCTGCCGTGATGCCTTTCCTGAGCAAGATTTCCATCTCCAAGGCCAAGGCAACCTACTGGGAGAAGCGTCAGGACAAGAAGACGCGCCGCGTGGTCTATGAGTTCTGTATGCTCTATCCGCTCTCCGATGCCGAACTGGAGCGTTATAACCAGCAGTTCATGGAGATAGACCGTAACATGGTGGAGAAGACGCGCCGCCTGGAGCAGGCCACGAAGACCATTTCCTCCATCGAGGACATTGACCGTGGCAGTGTGGAAATCAAGCAGTGCGTGGCTTATTTCTTCGACAAGACGCGCCGCAAGTGGGCAGAGGGTATTGCCGAACTCTACCTCAAGGCTCCCTCCCGCATCTCTCTGCATGGCAAGCAGGTCGATGACGAGACCTACCGTGTGTGGCTGGAATATGACGGACGCAAGATAACGCCTTCGGGCACTCCTTCCCTGAAGTCTGAATGTGCCGAGGACCTCCAGTTCAGCCGCGAGGGTAATGATTTCCTCGTTACCTTCAGCACCCTCAACTGTCTGGAGGACGAGCCACAGAGCCTGGAAGTGAGTTTCCGGGTCAAAAGCAAGACGCTGAAGCAGAAATTTCTGATAGAATAGCTCATCTTTGTGTCACCTTTTCCTTTCTTCGGTTGTTATATAGTAAAAAACTATTCTAAAAACAATTTAAAAAGAAAGGAATTATGGATTTTACTTATGTACTGAACAACTTCGTAAACCAGTTGGCTCCCATCTTCATCTGTGTCGTACTGCCCGTCTCACTGGCCCGTCTGTATTACCGCAACCGCAGGCATCATACGGACAAGCAGGCAGAGATAGTGATGAAAGCCATCGAGAGCAACTCTGAGCTCGATGTGAGGGAGTTCATGAAGGCTCTCACACCCGCCCGGAAGCCCCTCCGCGAACGTCTCATCGACCGTACCCATTGGGAGATATTGTTGGGCAGCGGTCTCACCCTCGGCAGTGCCTTCATCATGGTATGCTGCCTGATCACCTTTATTTACACAGTCGTCATAGACAGCATCAAGGACGGTTTCCTCGTGGGCGTCTTCTCCTGCTCACCCTTCCTGGCTCTCGGCATCGGACTGCTCTGTGCCTATCGTAGGGACAAGAAGGTGCTGGAAACGCTCAACGACTAACCCGGAGTTGTTTCCGTGATGACGCGCGAAGAATTTGTACTTGTGGTACAGCACGAGCAGGAGGCCTTGCGACGCTTCCTGCTTGCCCTCTGTGCCGGCCGTGCCGATGATGCCGATGACCTGGCCCAGGAGACATTCATCAAGGCTTATGTCTCCCTCTCGGAATATGACGAGCGGGGACGGGCCTCTCTATGGCTCCGTCGCATAGCCTACCACACCTTCCTCAACTACCGCAAGAAGCAGCAGCGCGAGGAGACAAAACCCCTGGACGAGGCTCCTCCCGTGGCTGGGCCTTCTGCGGCCGACGAGGCTTTTCGCTACCAGGAACTGCATGCGGCACTCGGTGCCCTCAGCGACACGGGGCGTACCACCCTTGTGATGCACTACATCGAGGGATACAAGGTAGGTGAGATAGCGGAGGTGACGGGACAGAGCGAGGCAGCCGTCAAGAAGCAACTGCAACGTGGACGTGAAGAACTGAAAAGGAGGATTACACGATGATAAACGACAAGGAACTTGATATGCTCCTGGCAGGTTACAAGCCGGAGCTCAGGCAGGAGGCTGACTTCATGCAGCAGCTTGCACGGCGCATGGATGCCGTCGATATGGTGATGGAATACAAGGCCCGTGAGATGCGTCTCTCGCGCCGCCGTGCCGCCATGGCTTTCGTGGCCGGTGCCCTGGCAGGCATCTTCTTCACCTTCCTGACCCTGCTCTTGCCTTCCCCCATCGAACTGCTGGGGCTCACCATCCATTCCGCAGCCCTGCATTTCCTGCTCTCCAACTTCCCTTATTTCATTCTTGCCCTCTGCATCCCCCTGCTGGTATATGGTGTGGTTGGACTTCAAAGAGAACCTAAGAGTGAAACTCAAAAGTTATAACCTTATCGACAACCTGTCTCCCTTCGACAATTTTTCCTTCGTTTTATTTGGAAATATAGGAGAAGTGTCGTAAATTTGCAGCCGTGACGTGCGTTTGTGCCCTTTGCGACCGGCTTTTCCCACGTCCGGCACAGCAACAACAAGGAAATATCCAATAGGAAATGACAACGACAAGATACTACAGTGTGGCGCATCATGTGATGGCCCTGACAGCCGAAGAGGAGGTCTTCAGCCTGCTCGGCAACTGCGACCCCTTTGAGGTGGCACCCGCAGAACCGCTCATAGCCCTGAGCATACGCAGCCGCGTGCCTCTGCCCGAAGGCTGGACGGAGGAATGGCGGCAGGAGGAAGAGGGTGAGGAGATAGTCTGCGGTCACGTGGACGGCCATCCCGCTTTCGTCTTCTATTCCCACGGTAAGCGAGCCGGATGGGCGGCATGCAGCAAGGACTACCGGCAGGTGAGGGTGTCGCTGGGCGACTTGCCCAAGCTGACGCTCGACAACGCCATGATGATCAGTTATGCCCTGGCTACGGCCTCTGCCGACACCCTTCTCTTCCATGCCTCCGTGGTCAACCGTGACGGCAAGGGCTATATGTTCCTCGGTCCCAGCGGCACGGGCAAGAGCACGCATACGCGTCTTTGGCTCAAGTATGTGCAGGGAAGCCGTCTGCTCAACGATGACAATCCCGTGGTGAGGATAGGCGAGGACGGTAAGGCCACCGTGTACGGGTCTCCCTGGAGTGGCAAGACACCGTGCTACGTCAATGAGGAATTCCCTCTCGCTGCACTGGTGCGGCTGGAGCAGGCACCCTACAATGCCATACAACGCATGCGTCCCATTGAGGCATATGCTGCGCTGTCTTCCAGCGTGTCGGGCAAACGTTGGGACAGAAGCATTGCCGACGGGCTTCATCATACACTCAACGCACTTACCGCAGGTACAGGGGTGTGGCAAATGGAGTGCCTGCCTGACGAGGCGGCAGCACAAATGACAAGCAGTACGATATGAGGAGCGACCGTGTCATCGACGAGGCTGTGGCATTGGTACGCGACGGCTACAGTGTCACCCTGCCCGTGACGGGGCGCAGCATGCTGCCTTTCATCATCGGCGGACGTGAGAGTGTCATCCTGGCCCCTCCCGCCGACCTGCGGCGCGGACTGGTGGCCTTGGCCTGGGTGGAGAACAGACGCTATGTGCTTCACCGCATAGAGCGGATAGAGGGCGACAAGGTCACGCTCATGGGCGACGGCAACATTGCGGGCAGGGAGTATTGCACCCTGGCCGATGTGAGGGCGATAGCCACGCACGTGGTGGATGCCTCCCACCGCAGTCACGACCTCTATGCACCCTGGCGCAGGGTGGCCTCCTCCCTGTGGTGGTGGCTGCTTCCCGTCAGGCGTTATATTTTGGCAATATATAGAAGAATCATATTATAACAATGAAGAAGAAAGACGGATTGGTACTCCGCGATGTGTGCGGAGAGAAAGTATTGGTGGGTGAGGGACTTGGCGCCGTGGATTTCGGCCGCCTGATAAGTCTCAACGAAACAGCTGCCTGGGTTTGGGAACATCTGGACGAGACAGCCAGCATCGACTCCCTGGCGCAGGCTTTGTGTCAGGAATACGACGTGTCGCCCGAGGTGGCACGGCAAGACGTGGAGAGGCTTGTCGGGGAATGGGTGGAGGCCGGTGTCGTAGCACAGTGACCCACCGCTTTTCCATCTTTTTAGTAATGTTCAAAAATAACCTCCCATGTTTTTTTGAGCATTACTACGCTTTTTTTGTCTTTTTTTTACTCTTTTTTACAGAATAACACAAAAAATAGCAATAGATTTGTCCTTGTTTAGGATTTTTTGTGTACTTTTGCGTACAATTGAAAGACTGAAGTTTTATCTAACTAATTTTTAACTAACATTATCAAATCATGAAGAAGACGTTACTTCTTACGGCAGTTTTCACACTGTCGTTGGGCGCAAATGCCCAGTGGGTGAAACCTACCCCCCCCAACCACGACATCGTGGTGGGTGACACGGTTCGTTTGCTCAACGTGGAGTATGGAGCGTTCCTGGGTGGTGCCAATGCCTGGGGAACACAGACTTCACTTATCACACCGGGTTTGGACTATGTACTCCGTCAGTCAGACAACGGTAAAGACTACAAGATGGAGACCGCTAGCGGTGCCAAGAAGGGTAAGTTCCTGTTCCGCGACAACGAGTCGGGTTGTTTCATTGACATGGGCGACCAGAACAGAGGTTTCAACTGGACCTTTACCAAGACAGAGAGCGGTTACTATACCATCAAGTCACCCCAGGACGATCCTGTATATGGTGAGTCTGTCATCGAGACTTGGGCCAACCAGTTCTTTGGATGGAATGGCGACAAGAACATTGTCTATGCCAACGTGGATCCCGAGGGCGTAGATGCCGATGGCCATCCCCTGCCCTGCGGCATCGAGTGGGCCGTGATGTCACGTGAGGAGGCTGCTGCCTACGTGGAGGCGATAGCTCCCTATACGGCTGCCATGGAGCTGAAGGCGGTTATTGACAAGGCCAAGGCAGACTATCCCTCCGTGGATTGCTCCAAGGCAGAGGCTGTCTATAACAACACCAACAGTACCGTAGAGGAACTGCAGGATGCCAAGAAGTTGGTGGCTAATGCCATTGCTGCCCTTCGTTCACAGGAAGTACTGGTCGGTGCGAGTCCCGAAAGTCCCGTGGATGGCACTGTGCTGATCGAGAACCCCGATTTCTCTACCGGTGACATCAGCGGTTGGGTCTGCACCTTCGAGAGCGGTACCACGGCTACCAACGTGGGTTACCAGGGGGCAAACTATACAGGTCTTCCCTGGACTGACGACGAGACGGGTGAGTCGGGTGTGGCCGCCTTCGACAAGTTCATCGAGGCCTGGGCCAACAACGTAGATGAGATGAAGCGTGACGGCAAGACTTTTGCCACCATCGGCGATGCCAAGCTCTGCCAGACCATCTACGGTCTGCCTGCCGGTAAGTACAAGCTCTCCTGCGACGCCAATGCCGTGCAGCAGTGGGAAGGCAGCCAGAACCCCGTGACGGGTGTCCAGCTCTATGCGACGGCCGGCGAGATTGATTCTCACCTCAACATGGCTACGGGCAATGGTATTCCCGAGCATTTCATCCTGACCTTCATCCACAATGGTGGTGACGTGGAACTGGGTCTGCGTACCAGCAGCACTACGGCCAACTGGATTGGTGCCGACAACTTCCGCCTCATGTACTACGGTGAGATTACCGAGAACCCCTACCAGCTGCTGCTGAAGGACGCTGTGGCTGCTGCCCAAAGGAAGTATGAGGATGTGGAACTGGTCATGGCTAATGCCGAGGTGAAGAGTGCCTACGAGGCTGCCCTTGCTGAGGCCGAGGCTGCCGAGGATGGTCAGGAAGATGCCTACTATCAGGCACTGCAGGCTAAGTTCGACGAGGCTCTCAATGCCCTGAATGCTTCCGTTGAGGCATACAAGGTCATTGCTGCCACGCTGGAGGAGGCTTACGACCGCATGAGCAACGTGCCCGAGAACTGGTCTGGCCTGAGCGACCAGATTGGTGACAAGTACTACAGCTGGAAGGAGAAATACGAGGCTGGTGGGTATGTGGCCGGTGACGAGGTGGCTCTCACTGCCGAACTGAACCAGATGATTGCCGACTTCATCAGTGCCAATGCACAGGCCGGTGACGATGTGACCCTCCTGCTCAAGAACCCCGGTTTCGACAAGAATTTCTCTGGTTGGGACAAGGCTGAGGGTTCTGCTACGCCGGCATGGGGTGGTTGCAAGAAGAATCCCGAGGGTGACCTGACCGGTCATGAGGAACTCGAGGAGTACCGAGAGACGGGTCTTCCCGGCGGCAACGCTGAGGTATATCACAACTCTTTCGACATCTCACAGACCATCAAGAACATGCCTGCCGGTCTCTATGAGCTTTCTTGCAAGGCCTTCGAGCGTGACGAGGATGGCAAGGTAGATGCTGAACTCTACGCCAAGCTGGCCGGTGACAAGGAGCAGAGCGTGAAGGTGATGGAAATCAAGGAAGACCTCGCTCCCGTGGAGATCTACCACTATGGTCAGGAGACTCCCGATGGCAACAACAGTAGGGACATGTATGGTGACGGCACGGGCTGGGCACCCGACGGTATGTCCAGTGCCAACTGGCATTTCGCTGCCGGCTACTACAAGAACAAGTTCAACATCGTAGTGACCGAGGCCGGTGACATCACGGTAGGTGTCCGCACCGCTTCCAAGGCTGACTGGGTGCTCTTCGATGATTTCAAACTCGTTTATCTGGGTGGCGGTGCTGCTGTGTATGAGGGTGTTATCACCGACCTCATTGCCAAGGGCGAAAAGACCATCGAGGATGGTTATTCCTACAATGACACTCAGATCTGCGGTGCTTCTCAGGAGGTACTGAACCAGTGGGATGCTGCCAAGGCTGCTGCCGACGGCGTATGGACCAGCGGCTCTGAGGAGCAGTGCGTGGCTGCCATCAACGCCCTGGAAGAGGCCATCGAGGCTATCAATGCTTCGGTAGCCGTAGCCCGCAAGCTGTATGATGCCTACGATGCTGGTAATACCAAGATGACATTCATGGAGGAGGCCTACGCAATCTCTTGCGACGAGGCTCTCCAGGCTATCGAGGCTGTCTATGATTCCATGGAGGGTGACGGTTATGCCACCGATGCTGCCATGGAGGCTGCCATCGAGTCCATCAACGCTGCTTTCACCCAGGATGTGTTGAACGCTAAGGAGGCTGCCAAGGCTACTGAGGAGGCTCCTGCCGACATTACGGCTGTCATTGCCAACGCTACCTACGAGTGGAATGCCGACAACCGCAACGACTACTGGACCAACACGGGTACGGCTCCTCACGGATGGATGGAGAATGGTGTTACCGAGGATGGCCGCACCTACATCACCGCTGAGGTATGGAACGGCACCTTCACTCACTCACAGACCATCTGTAGTCTGCCCGCCGGTTTCTACCGTCTCAAGGTGAATGCCTTCCAGCGTGGTGCTGGCTTCAACAAGCATTCTGAGCAGGCTGCCAACGACAGCATCGGTGAGCCTCTCACCGCCAAGCTCTTTGCCGGCAGCGATACTACCAAGGTAGCCAGTCTATTCTCTGACGTGGACAAGTATGCAGAGCTCTGTGTGGCAGAGGACGGTACTGTGCCTGGTGCCAAGGTGCAGGGCGGTCTCTATGACGGCAAGGTAGTTCCCAACAGCATGACACAAGCTGTCAATGCCTTCAACGCGGGTCTCTACCGCAACATCCTCCAGTTTGAGGTCAAGGCGAAGGGCAACGTAGAACTGGGTCTGAGCAAGGCTGAGATGCAGGGTGATGACTGGGTTATCTTTGGTAACTGGAAGCTCGAGTACCTGGGTATCACGAAGCCTGCCACCGATCCCACTACCGAGATTGCCGGCATTGAGGCAGTGCCTGCCGTACGTGCCATCTACGATCTCATGGGTCGCAAGGTCAACAGTGCCGTGAAGGGCATCTACATCATCAACGGAAAGAAGATAGTTAGATAGTTAGAATATTAGGTTCCCCTAAGGGTTTTTCGAAATCCAACTCTAATGAGCGTTTCGGGCTTTTGTCCGAAACGCTTTTTCTGTCTTCCCCTGAGTGAAGCCGTGGGCAGCAACCCCCACCTTTTAAACTACCTTGTTTTAAACAACCTTGTTAAATGTGGATATTTATGCGTGTCTTTGCCCTGAAATAATCGATTTCTTTATCCCGACTGGCTAATAATTCGGGATTTTTGCGTATATTTGTCGCCAAAATAGTTAATGGCAATGAAAAGCAATGAAGAGGCTCCTTTTGTATTTGGAGTAAGAGTAGAGGGTGATACCTTCACCGACCGCAGGGAGGAAACGGAAACATTGAAGATGAATTTCCTTTATGGCGTGAATACCATTCTGATATCTCCGCGCCGTATGGGGAAGACATCCTTGGTGGATAAGGTTTGCTCCTTGATGGAAGACGAAGGGGTCAGAATAGCACGCATGGATGCGTTCTGCTGCCGTTCGGAATATGATTTCATCAACTCGTTTGCCACGGCCGTTGTCAGGGCTACATCCAACCGCTGGGAGGAGTGGATTGAAAACGCCAAAGTCTTTTTAAGTCGGTTCGTACCTAAGATCAGCTTCGGGCAGGACCCTCTGAACGACTTCTCTGTGTCGTTGGAATACAATGCCTCCAATACTACGACAGAGGATGTGTTGGCCTTGCCGGAGAAGATAGCGGAAGAAAAAGGTTATCGGATAGTGGTGTGTATCGACGAGTTTCAGCAGGTTGGCGACTTCCAGGACTCCCTGACATTCCAAAAGAAACTCCGCAGTGTGTGGCAACTGCAGAGGCACGTGTCCTATTGCCTTTATGGAAGCAAGAAACACATCATGGAAACCATGTTCCAGCATCACAGTTACCCTTTCTATCGTTTTGGTGACATCATCTATCTGCAGAAGATAGCGGAGGAAGACTGGGTGGAGTATATATGTTCAAGGTTTGAATCTACGGGCAAGCATATTTCCCAAGAGATTGCCAGGGAGATATGTATGCTGACAGACAGATATTCCTCATACGTCCAGCAGCTCTCCTGGTTTGTCTGGTTAAAGACAAGAGAGACGGCGACAGAGGCAGACCTGAGATACGCTGTCAACAAACTGCTAGACTCCTGCGAACCCTTGTTCATACAGCAGACGGAAGACTTGTCATCCTACCAAATGAATTTCTTGAGGGCTATCATCGAGGGTGTGAACACGGGATTCACCCAGTCGGCCGTTCTCCGCAAATACCATCTTGGCACGGCTGCCAACATCACTCGGCTCAAGAAAGCCCTCACCGAGAAAGACCTGATTACCACAGTAGCAGCCAAAAGGATAGAGATGTGCGACCCCATCCTTGCGCTGTGGCTCAGAGAAAGGGTATTGAAGGTCAATTGACAATGGGCATTTGTTAATTATTCATTGTTAATTGTTTGCCCTCTTCTTCGGGTTCTTGTTCCAATGGAACACCAGGTGAAGCATCACGTAGTGTGGCAGGGAGCGGTACCAGGTGATGGTGCGGCCCTGTGCGTTGACGGCATACTGGGTGTTGGAGAGCTGGTGCAGGAGGTCGAAGGCCTCGATGCAGGCGATGAGCTTGCCCTTGAGGAGCGACTGTGAGAGTGAGGCATTCAGCACGAAGTCATCGGTATTCAATTCGCTGCTTCCATATCCCCTGCGGCTGAACATCGTGGCATCCACGGACAATGTCGTCTTCAGTTTGGGCAGGGTGTAGCTGCCGTTGAGCCCGTACTGATAGTCAAGGGCATTGAGGGTTTCGAAATCGCTCATCCTCCCCTCGCTGTGGCGCCAGTTGATGCTGCCCGTGGCACGGATGCTCAGTGCATCCTTGTTGTATTGGATGTGAGCCTTCTCGCCCACGGTCAGGGTGTTGACCGCATTGAGGTGGCTCTTCGTCTCGCCCGAGAACATGGTATGATCTACACTGTGATGCAGTGATGCGTTGGTATGGCTCTGTACCGACCAACAGTGCTTCTTGTCCAGGTCGCGTGAGTAGTTGAGGGAGCCGCTCAGGTGGTAGCCTCCGCTGACATTGACGGGCTGGTAGGTATAGACCCCCGTGGCTGTGTTGTAGGAGAGGCTCTGTGCAATGTCGCGCACGCTGTAGTCGAAGCTCGAGTTGAAACTCACCTCCTGCTTGTGCGGCCCGTTGTGGTTGGCATAGTCGAAGCGGAAGGCTGCCGACTGACGGGCCTTCAGGCCGGCATTGCCGAGGTTGACTACTAAGGGCTGGCTGTCATCGCGATAGGGGATGGTCTGCAGCAGGTCCAGCTCATGGGTGGTGAAGTCTGCCGAGAAACGCATCTCGTTGCGGAGATCTTTGCCGAACCACAACCTGTAGCTGGCACCGGGATTGAGATATACCGTGCGCCGTCGTGCCAAGGTGTCAATCGCACCACGCTGATAGGCGAGGCTTTGCTGCTGCAGAGGGACATCAATGTGGAGGCGGAGGCCTTCGAGCAAGAGATTCACGCCAGGACCATAAGGCCGAACCGTAGGCTTCTCGATGCTGAGATGGATGACCTCGTGATGGCGCGTGTAGCGATAGTCGTAGGAGTTCTGCGGGTCGGTGGTGAGCGAGAGCAACTCCAGCTGCGAGGGCAGTGCCATTGTGTCGGGATGGTAGAGGTAGTCGTGCGCCTTCGTGTCTATATATTGGTATTTGGCACTGGTGCTGAGATTCCATTTCTTGCCCAGGCCACGGTAATAGGTGATGCCTGCTTCTGCCTGGTTGTGCTGTTTGAATATGTCATTGGCATTGCGAGTAACTGATGAGGCTGCATACTGTTGGATGCGATGCTGCGAAGCCTGTTCTGTCTCATCCTTAGTGTGAAGGTAGAACTGTTGAAAACTGATGTTACCGGCCTTCCCTTTCCGTATGGGCAACGCCTCCGCCAGAAAGATGAGTCCACTGGTACGTGTCCGCTCGTCCATGCCCGATGTGAGCATCCGGGTGGTGAGGCTGTCATCCCATTGCCGGTAGTCCGACTGCGTGTGTCCGTTCGCTTTCAGATGACTCCAGTCGGCCTGCACCTGTACATAGGGTGCCTTCAGCCAGAAGTCTTCCCTCACCCTTACGTAGTGCGACTTGTCGTGCGAGGTGTTTCTCGTAAGGGTCAGTGGTGTCATGCCGTCGAGAAAGGTTTTGCGCTGCGTGTGCATGTCGGTGGAAATGTTGCTGTGGGCATATTCGGCAAACAGGGTGTTGCTCGTGTTGCGGTCCGAACTGCGATAGTCGGCCTCAGCCTTCACGCCCTTGGTCGTCGTCATTGTGGTGGGCATCTTCTGGGGCGTCCACCTGCCGCTCTCCCCGATGTGGTTCTGCTCGTTCACATTGTTGGCATTGGCCGCCAGCGAGTAGCGCCACAGCTTGGTGAAGCCCAGCAGGAAACCACGGCCCAGCCAGCGCTTCCCGGTGCCGCCTGCGGCCTCCACATTGCCGATGTGCCCTACCTGGTACTCCTCCTTCAGATTGACATCCATCACATAGCGTTTGGGGCCGTCCGTGCGACCCAGGGCCTCGTCCATGTCCGATGCCTTGTCATACACCTTGATGTGTTTCACCGTGTAGTAGGGCAGGTTCTCCAACAGCACCTTCCTGTTTCCGCGCATGAAAGAGCGGGCACCCAGCAGCAGTTCGTCCACCTTGCGCCCATTGACATAGATTTCGCCATTGTCCTTCATTTCCACGCCGGGCAACTGGGCAATGAGGGCATCGAGCATGGAACCGTCGGGCAGCTTGAAGGCCGTGGCGTCATAGACGAGCGTGTCGCCCTTCCAGTACATCTTGATCTTTGTGGCCACCACGTTCACCTCCTTCAGCTCAATGACCCTGAGCATACTGATGATGGGTACGTTTATCTCACCATCCTCCTGCTCCTCCGTGCGCACCTTCTTCCAGATGTCACCATATCCGGGAGCCTGGGTATGGATGAGGTATTGCCTGTCCTGCGCCCTGAATTCTGTACCGTAGATCTGTGGCTGAATCACACCCTCCTTGTAGTAGAATGTCGTCATGGGGATGGAATCCTGCATCACGGTGCTGTCGGCACGGCACAGCGATACCTTGAGGCCGGGCACCCCCTGGTGGAGGAACCCGTCCTGTACCCTTCCAGTAATCTTCAGCCTAGGGGTAGGCACAATGCTCAGGAAATACTTGTTCTTCTTGCGGATGACGCGTATGGGCCGGCCATCCACCACTGCATGGATGGCCTCCTTGAGCGGCAGGTTGTCAAGACACAGGGTTGCGCGAAAATCCTTCAGGTCATCATAGATGAAGTTGATGTGTATGCCCTCGCACTGGCGTTCCAACTCCAGCAATGCGTCTGGAAGGGGTGTCTCCGAGAATGAGGCCGTGACACGCTGTGCAAGGGTAGGGATGCCGGCACACAGTGCCAGCATCAGGGACAATATGATTCTTTTCATGTTCTTTACTCAACTGTCAACTTCTTGTCCTTCAGCTCCAGACGGAACTTCTCAAACGTATTCAGGCTCTCCATCACATCCTCAAGTTTCTCCTTCGTGTCATAGGTGAAATGCAGGCGTATGTGCTTCTGTGTCTCGTCCTTGAAATGTATCTCTACCTTGTAGGCATTGCAGATGCTGGTGAGGATGTCAGCCAGTTCCTGGTTGTCGAAGGTAACCTGGCCCGAAGGTTTCTGCACGCTGTCGTTGGGGACAATTATCAGGGATGCGGGTATCGCATCCGTCACGGCAACCTGCTCCGAGAGAGGCTTGCCGTCCCACGGGTGGGTGAAGAAGCCGGTGCGGACGGCGGCATAGGCAAAGCCGGTAAGCATAAGAATGCCCAGGAAAAGGGCGGCAATCTTACGGATGAAGGCCAGCCGCGGGCCCTTGTGGGCAAAATGCTCCTTGTGGGCGGCCATGAAGGCAGCCAGTTCGGCCTCTGCATCGGGCATCTGAATCTCCGCGTCGCTCTTGCCCTGGGCGAAGGACTGGCGCAGCATCTCAATCTCGTTCTTGTAGTCTTCCATAGTAGGGTGTGGGAATTACGGTTTCTTGAATCTTTTTCTGATCGCTTCGAGTCCGCGGGCAAGGTTCTTGTTGAGGGCGGAAAGACTTATCTGCATGGCATCGGCTGCCTGCTGGTGTGTAAGTCCCTGGTCATAGCACAGGCGTATGGCACGGCGGCATGGCTGCGACATCTGGGTATCTACAAAATCCCTGATGTCTGTCAGTTGCTGCTCCCGTTCCTTATAGTCGGGAACCTCCTGGTGCTGCTCCATGCTATATTGGCTCAGGAAGCGTTTCTCCACGTCGAGATGCCGGCGCAGGTCCAGGCAGCGGTTGCACACCATCCGGTAGAGGTATCGCGGCAGGTCGCCGTCTGCCATGTGGCCTGTCTCCCTCGTCAGAAGGTCGGCAAAGGCCTGGCTGACGACATCCCTGGATGCCTCTGCCTCCCGCAGCATCGAGTAGGCCACTCTGTACATCCGGCCATACTCAGCGTGCCACAATGATTTGAATTCTTCCTCCGTCATCTGTCTTTCCTTGCTTGCGTATTCACTTATATAACGAAAAGAGGAGGAAAAAGTACACCTACAAGAACTACTTTTTTAGTTCATAGTTATTCGACATACGTCTCATCAAGCTTCGCAAGTCATAGTGCATAGTTGAGGTTATAGGTTATGGGTTATAGGTTATCGAATGGGTTATTGTTGGGTTTGAGGCTGTCTTCGGGTTATAGTTCTCATCCGCGATTGAGCAGCCAGGAACTATAACCTCTCAACTCCTTAACCCTTTAGATAACCTAATAACCCGAAGATAACCTAATATTCGAAGTTTCGAATGAGATGTGCTGAATCATCTGCCCCGGGTCGATGATGCCCAGGGTGAGGGTGTGCGTCTTGCGCTGCGCGTCGAAGGGGAACGTCAGGAGGAACTCCTTGCGGTTCTCCAGCACCTGAAGTTTCCACTCCATGCTCCACTCCTTGAAGACGTTCTCGCACACTACGGGTTCTCCTCCGTCCAGTTTCACCCAGAAGCGGTTACTGCGCTCCTTGGAGACTGGCCAGAAGGGGATGACGGAGATGCAGAGGCGCAGGCTGTCGGCCCGCTGCTTCAGGAGGGAAGGCGGCAGGGCAATGTCCAGCGTGTCCTTGCCATCCGCGTCAAGCGGTTCGCCCAACTGCAGGGCTATCCCGTCCGTGCCGATGCCCCGCAGCAGGCGGAAGGGAGAGGCCGCCGTGGCTGTGGAGTCGGGGAGCACGGAGGTGAGGTCGATGGCATGGGCCAGTACGGGGTGGTGCTGCGCCTGTGGCAGACGGTAGGCATCGTTGCGCTTGTCGGAGAGTTCCGGCATCTTCTGGTACTGAGAGACGAAGCCTGGGGGAATCTCCGAAATCATTCCGTCCCACTTTCCGTCCAGCAGCGTGTTGTACTTCACCCTGAGGCGTTCTATCTCCTCATTCGCCTTGCGTGCCCGCTGTGCCATGATGCTCCCACCCGTCTCGTGGTTGGCCTGGGCATAGAGGAACTTCTTGTTCATCTCTGCCGCCGAGAGCACGCCGTAGCCCAGCATCTCGAAGAGGGCAGGCTGCAGTGAGTCCGCCACCTGCCGCTCCACGCTGCGGTAGCGGTCGCAGATGCGCTGGTAATCCCTGAGACGCTGCTGTGCCGTGCCCTTCTCGAAGGAAAAGTCCGAGTCGTACAGCCGTTCGTTCTCAGGGCTGTCCCACTGGATTTCATACCCCATGTATTCAGGCTTGCGCTGCCATGCCAGACGGTAGTAGTTGTCCAGGATGTCCTGGAACGCCTCGCTGTGCTCTGCCCCGAAGATGCCGGCCAGCCACTTCGCCTGCCAGAGAGGAGCGTTGTCGTAGTCGAAGTCCTTGAAGCAGTAAGCCATGTCGAAGAACATCTGCGTGGCCAGCTCCATGGGTTTGATGTCGCCCACGTTGAGCAGCCAGTATCGGTCGGCCCCTGCGCGGTAAGCCTTGCGCAGTTCCGCATACATCAGCATGGGAGCCGTGGTGGAGAGCCACAGGTAGTCGTGCGGCGTGCCCAGGTAACTCAGGTGGTAATAGACCCCGTTTCCTCCCTTCCTGCGGCGTTCGGCGGCATTGGGTACCCGCTTCATGTAGCCGTAGTTGTCATCCGGCCACACCAGCGTGATGTCATCCGGCACGTTCAGTCCTACATCATAGATGTCGAGCGTCTCCTTGTAAGGTACGAAAATCTGGGGCACCTGGTCAGCCTTCTTCTTCTTGTACTTCTCCAGCAGGCTGCGCTGGGTGGTGATGACGCTTTCCAGCGTGCGGGCCCTCACGGCATTGTCCTCGCTCCCCTTCATGGCCTCGTCATGCAGTCCCCGCATACCGACGGTATAGATGTTCTGGTACGCAGCCGTTTCCTTCATCCTGTTGTCGAACTTCTGCACGATGCGGTCACGGTTCGTTTCCCAGTTCCATTCCCCGTCCACGGCCTTGTCCCATTCCGAGGGTGCCGCGTTGTTCACGAGCATCGGTTCACAGTGGCTTGTGGTGATCATGATGCCCCACTTGTCCGCCATGACCTGGCTCTCCGGGTGGCTGTAGAAAGCCCCCGTGCAGGTGTGCATGGCCGGTGCCAGCATGTTGCCCCTGAGACGAAGGATGAGTTCGCAGACCTTGTCGTACGTCTGTGGACCGATGTCACCCAGTGCCTTCTCGAAGTTGCGTGATGCCCAGGTCTTCATCCCCCAGTCCTCGTCGTTGATGAAGAGGCCGCGGTATTTCACCGCAGGTGACGGGCTCACGTAGTTCTCCTGGTAGTCGTGTATCAACGTCTCGTCGGGACGGCAGGGCACGTCGGCCCACCAGTACCAGGGGTTCACGCCGATGCGCTGGCTGACGTGCAGCACGCCGTAGGCCAGTCCCCGGGCATCCGACCCCGTGATGGCCATCGTGTTGCTACCGGCCTCGATGGCGTAGCGTTCCCATGTGCCCTTGAGCTCCTTGTGCAGGAGGGTGCACTTCGTGGTGGCCAGGAGGATGTTCTCCCCCTGTCCCTTTTGCGTGGACACCGGGGGGCGGATGCCCGTCAGGCGTTCGATGTCGCCGGCCAGTACCTGGGCCATGTGCCCGACAAGGGCCGCATCCTTGGGGTTATAGACTATGGTGGCTTGCGTCAGGTCGATGGCCTGCGCAGCGGTAAAGGAAAGCATCCCGCAAAGCAGGGATGTGATGAGGTGTTTAGTGGTCATGACGGTTGAGGGCTATGTGTTTTCTTGGATGGGGAGGAGAGGGAGCTCGGCGACCAATTTGCCGAGAACGGTGGCTCCATGGTGGAGCAGCTACATTACGGTGGTTCCATGGCTGAGAGGCTCTCCTCGCGCAGCCCATTGTTATTTGTTCATTGTTATTTGTTCGTTGTTCCAAGGGCTTTCCACGCTACATCCTGTACGCCAGCCTGCTCGTTCAGTGCCCTGGCCAACACGAAGAAGTAGTCGCTCAGACGGTTGATGTAACTCAGTACGAGACTGTCCATAGTGACTCCCGTCTCTGCCAATCTCAGGATGCATCGCTCGGCCCTGCGGCATACCGTGCGGCATACGTGCGCCTGGCAGGCTGCACGGCAACCTCCGGGCATGATGAAGGAACGTAGGGGGGCAAGACCCTCCTGCAGGTGGTCTATCTCGCGTTCCACACTGGCCACCATCTCTTCTGTCACGAGGGTGCCCTCCCTGGCCTCCCGTCGGGTGGTGTCGGTAGCCAGCCAGCCGCCCGTCACGAAGAGGGCAGACTGCACCCAGGAGAGAAAGACGCCCTGCTCCCTGCAGAGGGTCCCCTCTTCCGTGGTGTCCTCTTCCATGAGGCTGATGAGCATACCTATGTGGGCATTCAGTTCGTCCACCGTGCCGTAACTCTCCAGTCGCTCACAGCATTTTGAAACCCGTTCCCCGCCTACGAGCGAGGTCAATCCCTTGTCTCCTGTCTTGGTGTATATCTTCATAAGTATTTAATTGTTTGTTGTTCTGTTCCTTGCCGCAGTGCAGGCAGAAGTTGGCCTGCGGAGGCAGTGGGCACCCACATTCCGGGCACAGGATTTCGTCCTTGGCCTGGTCCCGCTTCTTGTTCCCCTTCCTGCGTGAATCCTCCTCCCGATCCTGGATGAACTGTGCACTGACGATGCCCGTGGGTACAGCCATGATGGTGTAGCCCATGAGCATGACGACGGCACTGAGCATACGTCCGATGTGCGTGACAGGGGCAATGTCGCCATAGCCCACCGTCGTCATGGTGACGATGGCCCAGTAGATGCTGGTGGGAATGTCCGTGAACTGTGTGTCGGGGAGGTTGCCCTCCACCATGTACATCAGCGTGCCCAGCGCGATGGTCATGATGACCACGAAGAGGAAGAAGACCAGAATCTTGCGGGCACTGAGCCGCAGGGACTTCAGCAGGCGGTCACCCTCGGCCAGGAAACTGAACAACTTGAAGACACGGAAGACGCGGATGAGGCGGAACGTGCGCAGTATCATCAGGTAGCGTGCCGAGGTGAAGAACAGGCCCAGGTAGAGTGGGAGGGTGCTGAGCAGGTCAATGATGCCGAAGAAACTCAGGGCATACCTCCTGGGGTGGGGAGAGCAGTAGAGCCGGCAGAGGTACTCGAGCGTGAAGAATAAGGTGAAGACGTATTCCAGCACGGTGAACAGACTCTTCCATGCAGAGGGGATGTCGGGCATACTCTCCACGATGACCAGCAGGATGCTGGCCACGATGGTCCAGAGCAGGGTCACGTCGAAAGCCTTGCCCATCGGCGTGTTGCTCTCGAAGATGATGATGTAGAGCCTCTCCTTCAGGGAGCGGCCTTTATGGGGTGTCTCCCGCAGACGGGAGGATGTAGTGTGGCTGGAGTGCTTCATGTGCTTTGGTTTATTCTGGTGTCGGAAAGTCCAGGAGGACACGAGGACAGGGGGCGAGTGTCCGCCCTTCCATCAGTTCCCTTTTCATATAATCCATATAGGGTGCCACATGGGCGAAGAACTGCCGGTAGCCCTTGCACAGATAGTTGGTGCGGGGCGTGAAGCCGAGGTCGTGGGTGGCAATGGCCCCAGTGTCTGGGTCCACGATGCGGTTCTTGGGACATTCCCCGTGGCAGGCAAAGAGCCAGGGACACTCCTGGCAGGAGGCAGGCAGTGCCTCCCGTTTGAGAGCCCCGAAACGCTGCTGCTGAGGGCTGTGCATCAGTTGGTAGAGAGAGTGCTCACGGATGTTGCCCAGGCGGTGGGCCGGCGTGACGAAGTGGTCACAACTATATACATCCCCGTTCCATTCCATTACCCCGGCATGTCCGCACTCCCGCGCCATGGAGCATACCCCCGGGGTAAGTCCCATCCAGTTGGCCAGCGTGGCCTCGAAGAACTGTACGAACATCTCCCCCACGTCATGCCGTACCCATTCGTCGAAGACGGCACAGAGGAAATGGCCCCAGGCCTCGGGTGTCACGGAGAAATCCGTGAGTTGCGGTCTGCCTTCTGCATCGGGCTTTGTCTCCACGATGGGGGTGAACTGCAGGTAGCTGCACTGCAGTTCATCGCGGAAGAAGCGGTAGAAGTCAAGGGGATAGGCCGCATTGAAGTCGTTGACCACAGCCATGGCATTCCACTCCACGTGAAAGCGGTTCAGCAGGTCGATGCCCCTGCGCACCTTGGCCCAGGAGGACCTCCCGCCCCTGTTCCTGCGGTACTCGTCGTGAAACTCCTGCGGCCCGTCGATGCTGACCCCCACGAGCCACTGGTTGTCGTGCAGGAACCTGGCCCACTCCTCCGTGAGGAGCGTGCCGTTCGTCTGGATGCAGTTGTCTATCTGGCGACCGGCCCCATAGTGCTGCTGCCACTGCAGGGCGCGCCGGTAAAAAGAGAGCGGGCGCAGAAGCGGTTCCCCGCCGTGCCAGGTGAACTGTATCATGGGAGAGGTCTGTGCCTCGATGTATTCCCGCACGAAACGCTCCAGCATGGCATCACTCATCACCATGTCCTGCTCCCTGTAGAGTGACTGCTTGTCCAGGTAGTAGCAGTAGGTGCAGGCCAGGTTGCAACGAGCCCCTATGGGCTTGGCCATGACGTAGAGCGGAGTGCAGAATGGATTCATAGGAGATTCTTGCTGAGGTATCGGACGGGGTACCATACGGCCAGCCATCCCACTACGAGTACGGTAGCAAAGACCAGCACGATGTCCCAGGGGTGAATGCTCACGGGATAGGACTCGATGATGAAACTTCCCTCGGCATCGCCCATGGTGATGAGGCCGAACTCCATCTGCAGCCAGCAGAGTGCCAGACCGAGGAGAATGCCCAGGACAGCCCCTGCCAGGCTTATCATGCGTCCTTCATACATGAAGATGTGGCATATCTGCGTGTTCGTGGCTCCGAGGTTGCGCAGCGTCTCCACGTCAGCTTTCTTGTCAATCATCAGCATGGACAGCGAACCGATGATGTTGAAACAGGCCACCAGAAGGATGAAGGTCAGGAAGATATAGGCAATGAGCTTCTCGATGCGCATGATGTGAAACACCTCGTCCTGCTGCTCGTAGCGGTCACGGACCACGTAGTCTCCTCCCAGTATTTCCTCCACCCTTGCCTTGGCCTCGCTGATGCGCACGCCGTCGCGGACGTGGAGGTGAATGGCGGTGACCTGGCCGCGGGCATCCAGCAGTTCGCGTGCAAAGTCTATAGAGGTGAGTATGTAGTGGGCATCGTACTTGCCCTGCTTGACCATGAAGACGGCTCCCGGCGAATAGAGCAATGCCTGGTGGAAACTGCTCAGCGGATTGGCCATGTTGACGCGTTCCCCCCGCTTGGGTGCATAGATGTGGATGGGGTCGGAGAAAGAAGCCTGAAGACCCATCCGGCTGGCCAGCTGTATGCCGAGTACGCCATAGTGGCAGGTGTCGCTTTGCAGCAGAACCTGTCCGTTGCCCTCCAGTCCGTCGCCGTAGAAGAGGTCGGAGGAGTTGGTCTGCTCCAGGAAGTTGTCCTCCACGCCCCGCAGTGTCACCACCACCTGGTGCTTTCCCTGCACTACGAGTGCCTGTCCTTCCACAGACTCCGTATAGCTGTCTATGCAGTCCAGTTCCCTGAGCCGCCCGAGGGCTGCCTCATCGGCAGCCATGAGTCTCCCCTCTGCGGGTTTGACCTCCAGCTGGGGGTCAAAGGCCGTGAAGAGGTCTGCCACCAGGTCCTGAAACCCGTTGAAGACGCTGAGCGTACACACCAGTGCCATGGTGGCAATGGCTACACCGCACACCGAGATGCCCGATATGATGTTGATGGCATGGTGGCTCTTCTTCGAGAAAAGGTACCGCCAGGCGATGAAGAGTTCATAGTTCATAGTTCATAGTTCATAGTTCATAGGTTATAGGTTATTGGTTATAGGTTATCGAAGGGGTTATTGTTGGGTTTGAGGCTGTATTCGGGTTATGGTTTTTGGGGTTATAGGTTATTGGTTATCGAAAAGTTGAGAGGTTATAGGTTATCGAAGGGGTTAGAGGTTTAGTTTGTTGGTTATAGTTCATGGCTGCTCAATCGTGGATGAGAACTATAACCCGAAGACAACAGGACATGTACTCTAACCCTTTCGATAACCTATAACCCATAACCCATAACCTATAACCTATAACCTATAACCTTTTCGATAACCCATAACCATGTTAGCGCAGCTCATTGCTCATTGTTCATCGGGCTTCACGGCTTTTTGCCCAGCAGTTCGTCAATGTGGTCCACGTAGTCAAGAGAGTCATCGACGAAGAACTTCAGTTCGGGGATGATGCGCAACTGGTGGCGCACACGCTGACCCAACTCAAAACGTACCTGCTTCTGGTTGGCGGTGATGTTGGCCACTATCTCCTCTGCTCTCTCGCTGGGAAATACACTCAGATATACGCGGCAGATACTGAGGTCGGGCGAGATACGGCAGTTGCTTACGCTGACCAGTGTGCCACGCATCTGGCTTGTCTGTTTCTGGAAGATGTCGCTCAGCTCCTTCTGGAGCAGGCGAGCTATCTTGTTCTGTCTTGTTGTTTCCATATCGTTTATTGTTTTTTTCTGATGATTGTAAGTCCGTCCCTGACAGGTATGATGACCTTCTCCACCCTTTCGTCCTGGGCCACAAGGTCGTTGAAAGCCTTGATACCTCTCGTCTGAAGGTCACTCTCGCGGGTGTCCTGCTCGATGACACGTCCGTACCACAGCGTGTTGTCAGCCACGATGTAGCCCCCTTTCCTGATACGTGGCAGCACCATCTCGTAGTACTCCACGTATTGCCGCTTGTCGGCATCGATGAAGGCCATGTCCCACTCCACGTCCATCTGGGGAACCAGTTCCAGGGCATTGCCTATGTGCAGGTGGATGAGGGCGGCGTAGGGACTATTCTCCAGCCAGGGGCGGAGAAAGTCCTCCTGCTCGTCAAAGACCTCAAAGGTGTGCAACTCACTGCCTGGTTCCAGTGCCTCGGCCATGGAGAGAGCCGAATAACCGCTGAAGGTACCCAGTTCCAGGACGTATGTGGGGCGAATCATGTGTACCAACATCTTCAGCAGGCGGCCCTGGACGTGGCCGCTGGCCATCTGGCCGTACAGGAGCCGCAACTGCGTGTCACGCCAGAGAGCATGGAGGTATTCGCCTTCGGGGTCTATGTGGGCCTTGATGTATTCCTCCATGGCTTCCTCGTGCTCCTTGTCGGAGCCCCAAAAACTTGCCTGGGGATGGTACAACTGGCTTTTTCCTTTGAATTTCGTCATGGAGGGAGTCATTAATAATTAACAATTAATAATTAACAATGAGCTGCGCGGTGAGGCCTGACAATCCACATTGCGCCAGCCTGTTGTTAATTGTTCGTTGTTAATTGTTAACTGAAACTATTGCCTCGATAGCCAGGCGGTAACTGTCCAGTCCGAAACCGCAGATGACCCCCTTGCAACCCGCACTTATCATACTCTTGTGGCGAAACTCCTCGCGCTGGTGCACATTGCTGATGTGTACCTCGATGGCCGGTGTGCTGACCGCCTTGAGGGCATCCAGCAGAGCCACGCTGGTGTGGGTGTAGGCACCCGCATTCAGTACTATGCCATCGTAGTCGAATCCTACCTGGTGGATGCAGTCGATGAGGTCACCCTCATGGTTGCTCTGCAGGTAGTCAATCTGTACCTCAGGATATCTGCGGCGCAACTCCTCGAGGTAAGTCTCGAAACCTTGGGTACCATAGATGCCCGGTTCGCGCTTGCCCAGCAGGTTCAGGTTGGGCCCATTGATGATTTGTATCTTGGTCATGGTCTTTTTCTCTTTAAGCACGCAATAAATTTGTTACTATGTGGTGATTATTCCCGATTCTTTTTGTAATTTTGCGGCAAAGATAAGAAAAAACTTTGAGAAACAAGCAATGAAAGTAGAAATTGTGGGACATAGCGTGCCGAAAAGCATCCTTCAGGCCTATGAGAAGTATCTTCGACTGGAACGCAACTACAGTCGAAATACGTTGGAGAACTATCTCCTGGATCTCCAGAAACTGGTGAACTACATGGATGACGAAGGCATAGACTTCCGGGAGATAACGCTCACCCAACTCGATGTCTTTGCCGGTACGATGCGTGACCTGGGCATCAGTGCGCGCTCCTTGGGACGCATCCTCAGCGGTGTGCGCTCCTTCTACCGCTTCCTCACGCTGGAAGGCGAGGTGCCTACCGACCCCACGGAACTGCTCGTTTCACCTCAGACGGGCAAGCACCTGCCCGAGGTGCTCAGCGTGGAGGAGATTGATGCCATGGAAGCTGCCATAGACCCCGGTATGCGCGAGTATCACCGTGACATGGCCATCCTGGAGACGCTCTACAGTTGTGGACTGCGTGTCAGCGAACTCTGCGAGTTGCTCCTCAGTAACCTCTACCTGGATGAGGGCTTCATACGGGTGCATGGCAAGGGCAACAAGGAGCGTGTGGTGCCCATTGCACAACATACCGTGGAAGAATTGAAAAGGTGGTTGGAAGAACGCCGCCAACTGGTCATCAAGAAGGGGCATGAGGATTATGTCTTTGTGTCGATGCGACGGGGTACGAAACTCAGCCGTATCACCCTCTTTGTACGCATCAGGCAGTTGGCCCGGTTGGCTGGCATAGAAAAGAATATATCACCCCATACTTTCCGCCATAGTTTTGCTACGCATCTGCTGGAGGGAGGAGCCAACCTTCGGGCGATACAGGCCATGCTGGGACACGAGAGTATCTCAACGACAGAGGTCTATACGCACATAGACCGCAGAAAACTGAAAGAGGAAATCAAGAAGCACCCGAGAAACAAGAA
>CALZGT010000002.1 GCA_945787235.1 uncultured Prevotellaceae bacterium | reverse complement strand
ACGGATGGCCCGAACTCAGGCCCTGAAACATACGAGTTGATTTTAGTTTAGAGTTGAGAGTAGTTCAATAATTGTAATGCACATAGACAATGATGCCCTGAAAAGGCAGCCTGCACATAGCCCAGGGTTGTTGCCCTGAACTATGCGCAGATTGCCCTCTCAGGGCGCAATCATTGCTCTCTCCCCTTTCAGGGATCAATCATTGTCCCCTGCCTTAGAGGATGGTACAACCCGTGCAGGGCTTGAGCTGCTTGAAGAAGTCATTGCCCTTGTCATCCACGAGGATGAAGGCGGGGAAGTTCTCCACGTCAATCTTCCAGATGGCCTCCATGCCCAGTTCGGGGTATTCCACGCATTCAATGCTCTTGATGCTGCTCTGGCTGAGTACGGCAGCCACACCGCCGATGGTACCCAGGTAGAAGCCCCCGTGCTTCTTGCAGGCATCCGTCACCTGCTGGCTGCGGTTGCCCTTGGCAATCATCACCAGGCTTCCTCCGTTGGCCTGGAACTCGTCCACGTAGGGGTCCATGCGTCCTGCCGTGGTGGGACCCATGGAGCCGCAGGGATAGCCTTCGGGAGTCTTGGCCGGTCCGGCATAGAGTACAGGGTAGTCCTTGAAGTACTGCGGCATGCCCTCTCCGGCATCCAGACGGGCTTTCAGCTTGGCGTGGGCAATGTCGCGTGCCACGATGATGGTACCCTTCAGGTTGACGCGTGTCGATACGGGGTACTTCGAGAGTTCCTTCCTTACGGCATCGATACCCTGGTTCAGGTCTATCTCTATACTGTTCTCTCCCTCACCGGCCTGTGCGTATTCAGCGGGTATGAGTTCTGCGGGATTGGCATCCATCTTCTCTATCCAGATACCGTCCTCGTTGATCTTGGCCTTGATGTTGCGGTCGGCCGAGCAGCTCACACCCATGCCCACGGGCAGCGAAGCCCCATGGCGTGGCAGACGGATGACGCGGATGTCATGAGCCAGGTACTTGCCGCCGAACTGTGCACCGAGTCCTATCTCATAGACCTTCTTCAGGAGTTTCTCCTCGAGGTCAAGGTCGCGGAAGGCGCGTCCTGTCTCGTCGCCCGTGGTGGGCAGCGAGTCGTAGTACTTGATGGACCCCAGTTTGACGGTCAGCAGGTTCTTCTCGGCACTCGTACCGCCTATCACCACGCAAATGTGGTAGGGTGGGCAGGCTGCCGTGCCGAAGTGCTTGATTTCCTCCACGAGCCAGGGCAGCAGCGTGTTCTCGTTCTGGATGAGGGCCTTGGTCATGGGGTAGAAATACGTCTTGTTGGCCGAACCACCGCCCTTGGCCACACAGATGAAGCGGTACTCGGCTCCCTCGCAAGCCTCGATGTCAATCTGGGCAGGCAGGTTGCACTTGGTGTTCACCTCCTCATACATGGTCAGGGGAGCGTTCTGCGAGTAGCGGAGGTTGTCCTCGGTGTAGGTATTGAAGACACCGCGTGAGAGAGCCTCCTCGTCCTCAAAGCCCGTCCACACCTGCTGTCCCTTCTCAGCGTGGATGATGGCGGTACCCGTGTCCTGGCAGAAGGGCAGGATGCCCTTGGCAGCCGTCTCGGCATTGCGCAGGAACTGCAGCGCCACGTACTTGTCGTTCTCGCTGGCCTCTGGGTCGCGCAGGATCTTGGCCACCTGCAGGTTGTGTTCGCGGCGCAGCATGAACTCCACGTCGTGGAAGCATTGCTGTGCCAGGCGTGTCAGTGCCTCGGGCGAAACCTTCAGCATTTTGTGGCCCTCAAACTCGCTGACAGAAACACCCTCCTTGGTCAGCAGATAATACTCAGTCTTGTCTTCGCCCCGCTGAAACATGGGGGCGTACTTGAATTCAGCCATTATACTCTCTTTTTTCTTGTTAGTTTTTCGCAAAATTAAATCTTTTTGTTGAAATACGCAAGTAACGCGCACACATTATTGATTTTTTTTGTAACTTTGCGAGCGTATAGGAAAAAATGGACGGGGAAATGAGTAGGAAAAAGCGTTTCCTGTGGTCCGTTGCTTATTTGTAAATTGAAAATTTTAAATTGTATATTGTCTATGGAACACATCATCCCTGCCTGGATGCTAATCCCCTTTGCCGTGCAGTTGCTGTGCATAGCCATCCTTCCCCTCACCAAGTGGGGCGAGTGGTGGGAGCACAACACGCACAAACTCCTCGTGTCGCTGCTTCTCGGACTGCCCGTAGCTGCCGTCCTCTGTTTCCTGGGTCTTACCCATGAGATAGAGCACCAGATGCTCTACGACTATGTCCCCTTCATCCTGCTCCTCATGGCCCTCTTCGTCACCACGGGTGGCATCTGCATCCGGGGCGACCTCAAGGCCACCCCGCTCACCAATACCCTCATCCTGGGCCTGGGCTATGTCCTGGCCTCGTTCATGGGTACCACGGGTGCAGCCATGCTCCTCATCCGTCTTGTCATTGCCACCAACAGCCAGCGCAAGCACAAGACGCATACCATCCTCTATTTCATTGCTGCCGTGGCCAACTGTGGCGGCATCCTCACCCCGCTGGGCGACCCACCCCTCTTCCTACTCTTCCAGAAGGGCGTACCCTTTGAGTGGTTCTTCAGCCTGCTTCCCGAGTGGGCCACGGTGGGTGTGCTTATCCTGGGCACCTACTACATCGTCGATACCATCAAGTACCGCAAGGAGAGTGCCGCTGACCTGGCTCAGGACCATGCCGAACAGACCAAGGTCAGCATGACGGGCCACATCAACATCCTGTGGCTGTTGTGCGTCATTGCCTCCACGATGTTCATCAACAAGACCTACATTCCTGCCATGGGAGCCGAGGATGCCCCCTTCTGGCTGCGCCTTCTGCGCGAGTGGGTCTTCCTCCTCATCATAGCTCTCTCCTGGCTCACCACCAAGCGTCAGGTACGCCGTGACAACGAGTTCTCCTGGACTCCCATCCTTGAGGTGGCCTGCGTCTTCCTGGGTATCTTCGCCACCATGACCCCTGCCCTGATGTTCCTGCAGCAGACCCCCATTCCCGTCACGGAGCCCTGGGAGTTTATGTACTGCACGGGTGCCCTCTCCTCTTTCCTGGACAATGCCCCCACGGCCATGGTGTTCCATGCCACGGCAACCACCCTTGCAGATCCCTCCGCTCCCGGTCTCATTGCCGGCGTCAGCGAGCCCCTGCTCCGTGCCATCTCCATGGGTGCCGTGTTCTTCGGTTCGCTCACCTACATAGGCAATGGTCCCAATTTCATGGTGAAGAGCATAGCCGAGCAGAGTGGTGTCAAGATGCCCTCCTTCTTCGGTTACATGTTCAAGTTCTCCCTCTGCCTCTGCCTTCCCGTCTATATCCTCGTGCAGATTCTCTTCTTCTGAGTTTGGCTGTAGGACCCACTTGACATGATTCCGCGAAGCAACCCCTTTCCCTAAGACCATTTTGCTGACATCAGCAAAATGGTCAAGGTTGGCTCTTTTATTGAGCGCAAGTTTTTCTATTAGCTTTTGAGTATTTGAGTATTTGAGTAAAAAAAGGTGGGTTTTTCCCACCTTTATCATGTAAATCCCAAAAAAGACCTATAACGAGTTGACGAGCTCATAAATAACCGTATCTCCATCACCCGCGGGTCAGAGGGATAGGTACATTGGTTCATAAACCTGTCCGTATGACCGCGCAGCCCGTTGTCAGTTGTTCCCGTCTCTTTCTCTTATCTCCACGCGCCGTATCTTTCCGCTGATGGTCTTGGGCAGTTCCTCCACGAACTCGATGATGCGCGGGTACTTGTAGGGAGCCGTTTCCGCCTTGACGTGATTCTGCAGTTCGCGGATCAGTTCCGGGCCCTCCTTGCCCTTGTAGCTGTCCGCCAGCACCACGGTAGCCTTCACCACCATGCCCCTCACCTCATCGGGAGCCCCCGTGATGGCACACTCCATGACGGCGGGATGCGTCATGAGGGCACTCTCCACCTCGAAAGGCCCGATGCGGTAACCGCTGGACTTGATGACATCGTCGGCACGCGACACGAACCAGAAGTAGCCATCCTCGTCACGATAGACTATGTCCTTGGTATAGTACCAGCCATCGTGGATGGCCTCCTGCATGAGAGCCTCGTTGTCGTTGTAGCTCTTGAAGAGACCCAGTGGAGTCCCCTCGGCCACCCGTATGGCCAACTGTCCCTGCTGCCCCGTGGCACAGGGCCTGTTGTCGGCATCCAGCACCTCGACCTGGAACTGCGGGTTGGGCAGTCCCATGCTGCCCGGCTTGGGCTGTACGAAGGGGTAGGTGCCCAGCACCATGGTCGTCTCCGTCTGTCCGTAGCTCTCGTAAATCATGATGCCCGTCTTCTCCTTCCACTCCTTGAAGACGTTCGGGTTCAGGGCCTCACCCGCCGTGGTGCAGTACTCCAGGTGCGAGAGGTCATACCGGGTGAGGTCCTCGCGTATCATGAAGCGATAGACCGTAGGCGGTGCGCAGAAACTCGTCACCTGGAACTTCTCTATGACGCGCAGCATCTTGTCCGGTTCGAAGCGACCCTCGAAGTCATACACGAAGACCGTGGCACCGCAGGCCATCTGTCCGTAGAACTTGCCCCATACAGCCTTGCCCCATCCCGTGTCCGCCACGGTGAGGTGCAGGCTGCCGTCGTGCAGGTTGTGCCAGTAGCGGGCCGTGAGGATGTGGGCCAGGGGATAGGAGAAGTCGTGCATCACCATCTTGGGTTCCCCGCTCGTTCCCGAGGTGAAATACATCAGGAAATTGTCCGTGACGCGGTTCTGCCCCTTCTGCGACTTGAACTTGGGAGCCATGATGACCCCCTGCCAGAAGTTCTCCCACCGCTGCGGCACGATGGGGCCAATGCTGATGCAGTGCCTGAGCGAGGGACAGTAGGTACGCGCCCTTATCACGTTGCGCAGCACCACCTGGTCGCCCACCGTCACGACGGCCCTGATGTGAGCCGCGTGGCAGCGGTAGATGATATCCTTGTCCGTGAGCAGGTGCGTGGCAGGGATGGCCACGGCCCCAATTTTGTGCAGGGCCACCATGCAGACCCACCATTCCACCCTGCGCTTGAGTATGAGCATCACACAGTCCCCGCGCCGTATGCCGATGTTGTTGAAATAACTGGCCGTGCGGTCGCTCAGCCGTTTCAGTTCGTCGTAGGAGATGTGCTTCACGTCCCCCCTCTCGTTGGTCCACAGGATGGCCTCCCGTTCCGGTTCCCGTTCTGCGTAGGCATCCACGATGTCGTAGGCAAAGTTGAAATCCTCGGGCACATTGACGCGGAAGTGCTGCATGAAGTCCTGGTAGTCGGTGAACTCCGTCTGTGATAAGTACTTTCTAAACATTGTATAATCCATTTAAGATGCAGGGAGAGCCGACCTTCAGAAGGGGGCTCTCCTCATTAATCCCGTGCAAAAGTACACAAAATATCCCGAAAAATGTTCAGAATGACCGTAAAAACATCCTATTCAGCCCATTTTTTGAACGTTTGGAGTATCTCCGTAGCATTCAGCCTATGCGTGGCATTGTCCCAGAGTCCCCTGTTCAGCCATCCGTTCATGACACTGTGGGAAGGTCCGTTGCCATTCTCCTCCGGGCACCAGTAGTAAAGTCCCGACACGGGCAGCGTGCTGAGCGTGGAGGTCAGGTCCTTCAGGTACATGGCCTGTCCCGCCTTGGTGTAAGGCCAGTCCTTGCAGACCGCCTCCTCCGGGCCGTACTGGTAGTTCCATGCCGTCTCCACGACCTGTATCTCCTTGTCCGGGTAGGTGGCGTGCAGGAAGTTCACGGTGCTTTCCAGTGCCTTCAGGTTGCCGTGCCAGAAAGGGTAGTAACTGAGACCGATGACATCGTAGTCCTGGAATCCCGCCATGCCTACCCACTGGTAGAAATTGCCGGCCCATGCCTTCTCGCCGCTCCTTTCTATGTGCAGGATGATGCGTGCCTTGGCCGCCTCAGATTGGCGCACGCCCTGGGCCGCAGCATTGAGCAGGCTGGCAAAGCGGTCGATGGCCCCCTTCTGTGCCTTCTTGCCGCTCTCCTGCCTGTCGTAGGTGAACCACAGCGGGTCGAGCCAGAAGGCATTGTCGAAGGACTTGCCCGTGATGTCATCCCAGAGCATGCCGTAGCTCACCTCGTTGCCTATCTGGACATAGTCCGGCTGTGCCCCGGCCTGGCAGAGTGCATCCAGCGTCTGTTGGGTGTAGGTGCGCAGCTGTGTTGCCAGCGTAGCGGTAGCGGTGTTCCGGTCAGCATGCCAGGACCTGGGAATCCACTGCTGTTCGGGGTCTGCCCATGTATCCGAATAGAAGAAGTCCAGGAGGAACGTCATGCCCGCCTCCTTGACGCGTCGCCCCAGTGCGGTGACATAGGCCAGGTCCTGACAGGTAGAAGGGTCATTGTCCTGGGAGGGGTCCACCATGAGCCTTATCCTGACGGCATTCCATCCTGCCTCGTCGCGCAGGTAAGTGATGAGGTCAGGTATGGCTTTTCCGTGCTGGTCGTACCAGGGCTGTCCCACCCGTTCGTAGGCCGGTACCAGTGAGAGGTCGCCTCCCACCAGTCTCTTGCCCTGTTCCGGGACGATGGGGTCAGGGATGATGGGGGCTGGTTCCGCCGTCGATGTCGTTTCACTGCCACATGAACACAATGTGGCGAGTAGGATGGTAAAGAGTAAATGTTTCATGAACTATGAACAAGGTTATAGGTTATTGGTTATAGGTTATCGAATGGGTTATAGTTGGGTTTGAGGCTGTATTCGGGTTATGGTTTTTGGGGTTATAGGTTATTGGTTATAGGTTATAGGTCATCGAATGGGTTAAGGTTGGTTCGAGGCTGTATTCGGGTTATAGTTTTCATCCACTATTGAGCAGCCATGAACTATAACCACAAAAACCATAACCCCTTCGATAACCCATAACCTATAACCTCTAACCTCAAACTATGAACTATGAACTATGAACTATTATCGCGCTCTGTGCCGGCACGGTCACTACCCGTCCCGTGTGCTGTCCCAGTCCCTCGGCGTTGACCACACCATCGCGTACCACGATGGTATATTTGCCCTGGGGGATGCTCACCTGCTGCGGAGTCCTGTTGGCATTGAGGATGCAGATGATGGTCTTCCATGAGTCGCCGACAGCCTGGCCGTCCAGCTGGTACGCAATGACGCAGGAAGGTGCGTCGAGGAACTTCAGGTGACGCTGCACCTTGTCAGCCTGTCCCATGCGGAAGGCAGGGTGCGCCTGACGCAGGTGAATCATGCCGCTGTAGTACTGGAAAACCTGGGGGTACAGACGCAGGTGCTCCCAGTTGATCTGGTTGATGGAGTCGGGCGAGTTGTACGAGTTGTGAACCCCCTTCTTGTCGCGCAGCACCTCCTCACCGGCCCACAGGAAAGGAATGCCCTGCGAGGTGAGCACGGCCGTCTGTGCCAGGAGGTCCAGACGGATGAGTTCCTCCGTGCCGATGCCCGGAATGCTGGTACGCAGCCTATCTACGAGACTCATGTCATCGTGGCAACTCACATAACTCACATGCTGGGTGGGCTGGGCCGCCCACGCCTCCTTGCTGTAGTTCACCTTCGACATATCCACGCCGGGATGCTTTATGCCCCCCACCAAACCCAGTTTGATGCTCTCCTCATGTCCGGGAAGACCATTGAGGAAGGCCGACTGATGGTCATCGGAGAATGGACCCCTCAGCGCGTCGCGCATCTCGTCGGCAAAAGCCCCGATGCCCGGCATCAGGTGGGTGCGTGCCTTCATGGCACACAGGGAGTCGGGCAAGGCAGGAGCCCCGGCCGCCCATCCCTCGCCATAGAGGGTGATGGTGGGGTCGATGCTGTCAACCTCACGGCGTATGCTGTTCATCGTCTCGATGTCATGGATGCCCATCAGGTCAAAGCGGAACCCGTCGATGTGGTACTCCTCAATCCAGTACTTCACACTCTCCAGCATGAACTGCCGCATGAGGGCACGTTCCGAGGCCGTCTCGTTGCCGCAACCGCTGGCATTGGCCCAGTCGTCGCCTGTCGTGCCGATGTCACCGCTGGCACCCTTCCCCTTTTCCGTCTTGCGGAAAAAGTAGTCGGGCAGGGTCATTTGGAAATTGCTTCCGGCAATGTTCATGCAATGGTTATAGACCACATCCAGGATAACCCGAATGCCCGCCTTGTGCAAGGCCTGCACCATCTGCTTGAACTCCCGTATGCGCACCTCAGGCCTCGTGGCATCCGTGGCATAGCTTCCCTCCGGCACGTTGTAGTTCAGCGGGTCGTAGCCCCAGTTGTACTGCGGCCTGTCGGGCTGGCTCTCATCCACCGTGGCATAGTCGTAGGAAGGCAGTATCTGCACGGCGTTGACCCCCAGCGTCTTGAGGTACTCTATGTTGTGATCCTCCGTGAGGGCCAGGAACTTGCCCGGATAGCGGCTCAGCGAAGAAGGGTGGATGGAGAAGTCACGATGGTGCATCTCATAGACCACCAGGTCCGAGGGACTGCCAATGGCCGGACGCACGTCCTTGTCCCATCCTTCCGGGTCCGTCACCCTGAGGTCCAGTATGGCCCCTCTCCGTCCGTTCACTCCCACGGCCTTGGCAAACGTGCCCGGGCACTCTCCCTGTCCCGTGTCGAAGGTATAGAACATCCCCTCCAGGTTGCCTTCCTGGCATCCCGTCCACAGGGCGGCTCCCTCCTTGGCAGCCATGCCCTTCCCCCGTTCCTTCTTCAGGGTCACGGTGTGGCGCGGCGTGCCTCCCAGTGCCTCCTCATAGATGCGCACCACGACCTTCCTGGCCTTGGCCGGAGCGTTCAGGCGAAAGACCGTCTTCTCCCTGTCATACGTTACCTCGTCAAACTGCTGTGCCATGCAGATTCCCATGCTGGCAGTTACTCCCAGGAGCATAGTCCATATCCTTTTTCTCATCTTCCACTGTTTTTAATCATGTCACAAACCTTGTCGTTGAACTCATCCGCAGCCAGCAAGTCCTCCAGGTTCAGGTGCATGCGGTATCGCCAGTAATGGCGTGGGTTGGCCGGGATGTTGATGCGCTCCGCCCCGGCATCCTCGCGCCGCAGGGTCTCCGAGCAGGCCAGCCAGTCCTGCAGGGTGAGGATGCACAGTGCAGAGGGACAGCGTAGGTGGCGTGCCACCATATCCTCAGCCAGCCATCCCGGCATGGGATGCGGGGCGGGTCCTCCGTGCCCCAGGTATTCGTTGTAGAAAGCCTGTGTCTCCTGCCAGTCCTCATCCCACCACATGCGCATGGTGGCAGAGTCGTGGCTTGAGATGGTGCACACGCTGCGCCATGGATTCCTTTCCAGCACACCCCACCGCACGGTGTTGTCCTTGGGCATGCTGACCAGTTCGAGGGAGAGAATCTGCAACTGGTTCATTACCCAGGACACGCAGTCGGGCACCATGCCCAGGTCCTCGGCACACACCAGCATGTCCGTAGCCTCCACCAGGACGGGCAGTTTCTTCATGGCCTCCTCATACCAGAACTGGTTGTTGCGGTGATAGAAATAGTCATTGTAGAGCCTGTTGAAATTGTCCTTGTCATGCTGCCACAAAGTCTCGTAGGCAGGATCTAGCTGCACGGCGATGCGCGGATGGAACAAGTCCGGGTTCTTGTGGTCTCTCACGAAAAGCACGTTGCTGATGAGACGGAAGAGTCCCTTCTTGAGCGCCACGCGCTGCTCCCCGTCCAGGGGCAGCCTGTCGGCCTCTGGGCTCTTCATCCACTCCTCCACCTTGCGCTGCGTGTCAAATTCAGGCTTCATGCGCCAGATGTCGTCGTGGGCATGCACCAGGAAGCGTTCCTTCACCAGTCCGGCCTGCTGCGGGAAGAAACGCTCCAGCACCCAGTCGGCCACGAAAGGCTGCGTCATGAAGTCCTCGTCCAGCCAGAGACCATAGCCGTGTATCTCGTCCAGGGTCAGGGCCCTGGAGGGCTGGAACTGTCCCAGCAGTCCCGTCACGGAGTGTATGGGAATCTCCCATATCCTGAAGAAGCCCAGCACATGGTCTATGCGGTAGGCATCGAAATAGCGTGCCATGTTCTGGAACCTCCTTATCCACCACCGGCATCCGTCCTCCAGCATGGCATCCCAGTTGTAGGTGGGGAATCCCCAGTTCTGCCCGTCGGCGGCGAAATTGTCGGGGGGTGCTCCGGCCTGTCCGTTCATGTTGAAGTACCTGGGGTCCATCTCCACGTCACATCCGTGGCGGTTCACCCCGATGGGTATGTCGCCCTTCAGCATCACGCCCCTCGACTGCGCATAGCTGTGTGCCTCGCGCATCTGCATGTCCAGTACGAACTGCACATACCGGTAGAAGTCATGACCGTAGGCCACGCTCCCTATCCTCTTGTCCCTTCTCACGGAATAGTCGGCATATCCGCTGAGCCATTCCTGCGTGTCGTGCAGGAACTGCGCGTAGGCCTTCGACTCCCTCACCTCGGCAAACGTCTGCTGGTAGATGAGGAAGAGATACTGCCTCTTGGCCTTGTTGACGGCCTCATAGTCAATCTTGTCCAGGGCATTGAGCGCAGCCTGCGTCTCGCGGAACTTTCCGGCCGCCTTGCCGTCCTTGAGGGCAGGCAACTGCCTGAGGTCAGCATACATGGGATGCAAGGCATAGATGCTGATGGCCGAGTAGGGGTAGGAATCGACCCAGGTCCCCGTGTTTGTGGTGTCGTTGATGGGCAATATCTGCAGGATGCGCTGGCCGGTGTGTGCCACCCAGTCGATCATCATCTTGAGGTCGCCGAAGTCACCGACGCCGAAACTACCTGCCGAACGCAGTGCAAAAACAGGAATGGCACAACCCGCCATTCGTGTACCTTCTTGTAACTGTTTCATGGATATTCTTTATTTATGGTAGGTTCTGTGATTAAAAAGTTCTGGTTGGGTTCACCCCTTCATTTTCGGATGAAAGACACGCATACGGCACCTCCCAGCAGCAGGATGCCCGCCGTGACCAGCATCATGACCTGTTCCCCGCCTACGGCATGCAGGAGCGTACCTCCCAGCAGTGCCGCCACGATCTGGGGCAGGCAGATGGTGCAGTTGAAGAGTCCCAGGTAAGTACCCATCTTGGGATTGCCCTGCAGCGCGTTGGTGAAGAGAATGAAGGGGAAAGCCAGCATGCCCGCCCAGGCACACCCTATGAGGGCAAAGCTCAGGAAGAGCACGTAGGGGTCCTCCACCCACCAGGTGGAGATGAAGCCCACACCTCCCAGTATGAGGCTCAGTGCGTAGGCTATCCTGGTGCTGGTGAGGCGCGTGAGGTAAGGTATGAGGGCTGCCCATACCACGCTGCCTATGGCCTGTACGGCAAAGACCACGCCGACCCAGTTGCCGGCCTCCTGGTAGCCCTCTGCATGCACGTCCGTGGTGTGCCAGCACTGTGCGGCTATGGCACCGTTGGAATACGTCCACATGTACATGAATGCTGCCCAGCAGAAGAACTGTACCAGACCTATGGTGCAGAAGATGGGGAGCGCACTCTTCTGCGTTCCCTTCCTGCCCGCTGCGTCCGTACCCTGTGCCGTGTCCCCATCCGTGTCCTGGGGGCAGAATTCCGCCATCTGGGCGGGCGTATATTCCCTGACGGTAGCGGTCGTGTAGAAGACACAGAGGATGAGGATGGCTGCTCCGATGTAGAAACTATAGATGACGGAGTTGGGAATGACCCCCGCCTCTGCGGTGTTGCTGATGCCCAGGTAGGTGAAGATATAGGGGAAGAGATAGCCCACCAGCGAACCTGCGTTGCAGAGGAACGACTGAATGGAGTAGGCCGTTGCCTTCTGTGGCTCGTTGACCATGTCGCCCACCATCATCTTGAAGGGCTGCATGGCTATGTTGATGGACGTGTCGAGGAACATGAGCGACATGAGTCCGAAGAGCATGGTGCCCGTCAGTCCCCACATCACGACCTGCGTGGTGAGTCCCAGGGAACCTGCGTTGGGGAGGAGCAGCATGACTGCCACTGCAACGAAGGCCCCCACGAAGAGGTAGGGGATGCGCCGCCCGAAGCGGCACCATGTCTTGTCGCTCATCACGCCGATGATGGGCTGTACCACCATGCCCATGAGGGGAGGCAGTATCCAGAAGAAAGACAGCTGGTGCGGGTCAGCTCCCAGCGTTGAGAAGATGCGTGAGATGTTGGCACTTTGCAGGGCGTAGGCAATCTGTACGCCGAAGAAGCCTGCGCTCAGGTTGAAGAGTTTCCAGAAGGAGAGGTTAGGTTGCTGTTTCATGTGTTAAGTCCGTAGGTTTTCTTAGGGGGAAAAAGGATGTTTCTTAGGGGGGGGATAATGTGGGGGTGGGTAGGGTCAAGGTGGGTAGGGTGGGTGTGTGGAGGCTCATGGCCTCCACACTTTCTTTCCGTCGAGGAGGTAGATGCCACGTTGCGGCGTACCTTTCAAGGGGCGTCCCAGCAGGTCGCAGATGCGTCCTTCCTGGAGGAACGTTCCCACTGTGATGCCTTGTACGGGGGTGGAATGCCGGTCGGTGACATCCTCATATACCACCTGCCCTCCCGACAGTTTCGCCAGGTAGAAGCGTGTGTGCCTCAGTCCGCATATATCGGCTGTCTGTGGCATGCCCATTCCCTGGTTGAAGATGATGTTGAACTCATAGTCCTTGCTGTTCACCTCGAAGTCCTGGCAGTACCACGTTTCCCCATCCACCACACACGTCCGTGCCGTCATGAGCTGCCCCGGCCAGTTGCCCAGCAGCGGAGCCGTGTCCCAGGCATAGAAATACACGGGGGTGAAGTCTGCCTTGCAGTAGATGGTAGCCACGTAGGGCTTGAAGTTTTCCTCCTCTTCCCTCTCAGCCTGTTCGCGGGCCGTGATGGCCTGTTCCACCTTTTCCCATTGTTCCCGGCATTCGTTGGGGATGAAAAACTTGTAATGACGCCCTTCGAGTGCGAGGAAGTGCGTATCGGCATACGCCTTGGGGGTGTAGCGGGCCACGCTGGTGCCCACGGCCACGATGAGCTGTCCCTGGTGTCCCTCCACCACGTTGGCGAAGGCTCCCGGGCTGTTCTGGATATTCTGGAACGCACTCTCAGCGTGTATTCCCATGAGTTTCCTCAGGGCTATCTGCCGCCTGATGTCGGCCTTGCAGTCCAGCCAGTGCGGCAGGAAGACGCAGGGCGTTCCCGGCATGGCCAGCATGAAGGCGTTGGCGGCAGCGGTGTCCTGTCGCAGCGGGTCCAGGGGTTCGTTTTCGTTGCGGTACTGCGTGTCGTGGTTCTCCACAAAGGTGACCGCCCATCTCCTGTAGTCCGTCTTGTAGCAGAGCGGTGTGGCATCCTCGTCGGCAGAGCCGTCCTTCAGCACGCGGCAGTCGTTGCCGTTGAAGGCATCCCGCACGCGGTACCTGAACTGGAAGTCGAAGGCTGCGCTGGTCGGTGTGCCGTCCTGGCTGGCAGCGTCTATCCAGGCCTGTATCTTACGGCTTCCATCCCAGTACTCACCCACCGAGAAACGCGGTCGGGCAGCCAGGTTGTAACGCGTGATGTAGTCGGCATCGAAACCCTTGACCATGTCGTACCTGAATCCCTCGTAGCCAAGGTCATGGAGCAGGTAGTCCTCGTAGGCCATGATGATGCGCTGCACGTTGTCAGAGGTATGGTCCAGGTCGCGGCATCCGTCCCATCCTTCTCCCGTGTCCTTTTGGCTGGACAGTGTCACGCCCTGACGCTCTGCCTCTTTCAGTGTAGCCCCTCCGTCATCGTCCTGGCAGATGTCCGTAGCGCGGAACTGGTACGTCTCTCCCCGGTACGTTTCTGCGGGAAATCCGAACCACCCCTCGGTGTTGTGGTGGTTGATGACCACGTCGGCCAGCGTTCCGATACCCTTCTCGCGGAAGGTCTTCAGCATGGAGCGCAGTTCCGCCTCGGTGCCGAAACTGGAATCCTGCTTCCAGTAGTAAAGGGGCATGTAGCCCATGTTGTTGTGCTGTGCGCAGTAACCTGAGTTGGGCACCCACACCAGGTCGAAACAGGTGGCCAGCTGTTCCGCCTGGCTTTCCAGGCGGGTCCAGCGGCTTTGGCTGTAGTTGTCCCAGGAGAAGCCTTGCAGCATGACGCCGTCATACTGTGCCGGCCATCCCTGTGCATGCAGGGGGGTGGGCAGGCAGGAACAGCAGCCTAACACCGTAGCCAAAAGAAGTCGTCGTGTCATGGCAGAAAAAGTCTGTTTTTAGGTTATTATAAGTCCCGCCCCTCTCCCCATGCCTTGTGGCACATGGACAGGGAGGCGGGACCCTTGCAATCAATACTTTACTTGGCGATGAACAGATACTGTCCCGTCAGGTCGTTGAAATACACATCGTAGGTACCGGCAGCCACCTTCATGTTGCTGCCACCCCGATAGCCCTGTCCGTAGGGGAAGTCAGCATCGTTGCCCCAGTTGATGTCCCAACCGCCATTGGCACGGAACTTCAGTTCGGTATCCTCACTGAGCGTGAAGTTGTAGGCATGCCATACGTGTGAGGGGGTATCTTCGGTGCCGATGGCCTGTGTAAGCTCATAGTCGCCGCCCCAGTCGTTGAAGCCTCCGATGAGTCCAATCTTGCTGTACTCGGCGGGGAACTGCTCCTCGCACTCCGTGAAGCGGTAGGTCATTTGCTTGATGTCGATGGTCATGGTGTAGAATCCCTTGCTGGGCGCAAAGAAGCAACCTATGTTCTTCGACACGATCTTGCCGTCCGTGAGCGGTTCCTCCTTTTCTGCACCCAGGGCAGCGTCCCAGTTGCCTACATCCTCCTTGTACCACAGTTTGCCGTCCCAGCTGCTCTTGAAATAGGTGGTCAGCGTCTGCACGTTCTTGTCCTCCTGGGTGGGGATGAAGGGAAGGTTGGCTTCTGTCGGCCATCCGTTGGGAGTACCCGTGAGGAAGCAGTAGGTGGGTTCGTCGGGCAACTGTGCCTGGAAGGCGATGGCCGTCTCCGTCTCCACATAAATCGTCAGCGACTGCGGCTGGGCAGCGGTGGGCAGCGTCTTGAGCGTAGCCTTCACCTTACCCTTGATTTCACGAACCGTGCGGCTGCGGTCATAGAGTGTGGTGATGGCCTTCTTGAGGTCCTTCACCTGTACGTATCCCTCGGCATCTACGGGCATGACGTATGCTTTGTCGTCCAGCGTGGCGTGGAAGGAAGCCTCCACGATTTTAGCCCCCTGCAGCGTGTCGAAGGTCAGCACCTGCACCGCCGTGCCTTCGGTGGTTTCCAGGTCAATGGACTGGCTGACGGGCGTAGCCTTCAGCGTCTGTGTCTTGATGTCCTGCTGGGTGTTCTGCTCTGGCTGCACCCAGTCCTTGTAGTCCTCGCTGCAGGAGGCAAGTCCTGCGGCGAGCATGGCTGTGAATAATATTTTCTTGTACATATCTATTTTGTTTGGGGTTGATGTTTAGGTGGGGCCTTGTAAAACCCCACCATCAAAAAAGAATCTTTCACTCGACGGTACACCTGTACTTGAAGTTGTCCATGTTCTCCTTGGTGCGCTCCAGGTAGAGACGTATGGTGGCACCCTCCTCCGAGAGGTTGCTGCCATCCTGCGTCAGGTTGTTGATGTCGCCACCCAGGTTGACAGCCCAACTGCCGTTGGCCACGAACTTCCATCCGTTGGCGTTGACTCCGGCATTCTCGAACTTCAGGCAGTGCTCCTCCTTGTCGTAGGTCATGACCTGAGCGTCGTCGGCCTCATTCCAGCTGTTGAAGTCACCCACCAGTCGCCATACGTACGGAGTAGCGATGAGGCTCTTCTTGTCCAGGTTCACCTCCAGGAAGTACATGCCCGGCGTGCCGGTGAACTGGATGTTGCCGCCGCCGTTGAGCGTGATGTTGTCCGAGCAGAGCGACTGTTCGAAATGCGAACCGTTGTACTCAGCATCCCAGTTGGGCTGGGGCGTGAACTTGAATTCGCCGTCCATGTAGGCATAGCCGCACAGGGCGTCGTGGTTGTCATCCCAGGCCAGTACGGGACATACCCCGTGGTTCCATCCGTTGCCGTTGCCGGGCATGAAGATAGGTTCGGGCGTGGGCTTGTCGTAGGGCAGCGTATAGTACGGCTTCACGTAGATGCTGACGGCATTGGACGTGATGCTTGCCACCGTGTTGTCGATGCCTGCATCGATGCGTGCCTCCACCTTGATGCTGACCTTGAGCGGAGCGCAGTCCTGACCTTCCTGCCAGATGTCGGTAGAGAGCGAGCTGAACTGGTTCCAGCGGTTCAGGGTCATGTTCAGGTCCTTGGCCAGCAGCGTCGTTGTCGTACTGGTGTATTTGTTGTCCATGACTACGTAGTCGAAGTCAGCCTCACCCTCGTACACCCCGGTCTTCACGTTGAGCTTGTCAGGGTCGTAGGCCTTGGTGAAGTTCCCTGTGGGCGAGAGCATGACCTTATATACGATGCCGGAGCCGGCAAGATTGCCGATGGGGGCACCGTTGTCGGTATATACGGGTTGGTTCCATGCCAGCGTGATGCCGTCATCTGCCGTCATCACGTCCTGGTTCAGATCCACCACGTTCTCTCCAAATTCAGGCTGGAACACGATGAACCCTCCCTCCTGGGGCTCTATGAGCGTAGGGTTCGAGCCATTGTCGTCACAGCAGCTGCCCATGACACAGGCAGCAGCCACTCCCATGGCCATATAGGAAAATGTCTTGTTGAGTTTCATACGTATTATTTTTCTTGGATTGTTTATATGAAAATTAGGTCAGCCCATCAATTGTAACCCTCGTTCTGCTGGAGGTTGGGGTTGGCCAGCAGTTCGCTGGAAGGAATGGGGTAGAGGTTGCCCGTAGCCGGGAAAGCCTGTCCTCCGGCCACTCCACCCTTCCAGTCCCAGGTGTAGGTAGCCTCGTTGCCACCGTACTGTCCGAAGCGGATGAGGTCGGTGCGGCGGTATCCCTCGCAGTAGAATTCACGTGCACGCTCGTCGAGGATGTCGTTGAGTGTATAGGTGCTGATGGTCTTGGCGCAATGGGCGCGCTGGCGAATCTTGTCCATGCACTTGGCACCCTCGCTGCCTGCTGCCAGCGTACCGCCGGAGAGACGGGCCTCAGCCTCTGCGTAGTTCAGGTAGGCCTCTGCGGTGCGGAGCAGGAAGAAGTCTCCGTCCACACCCGTGGTGCTGTACATCTTGCCGTCGCTTCTGCGGTTGCTGAACTTGGTGATGATGACACCCTGTTCGAAGGACTCATCCTTGTCGTTGTGTGCAATCTGCACCGTGTGGCCCTTGGCCCAGAAGAGGGCACGGTCATCCCCGGCCACCTGGCGTATCTCCTTGGAGGTCTTGCCCTCCCATGCTTCGGGACTGTTTGTGAACTTCTCCAGCAACTGGCGGCGTACACGCATGCCGCGCCATCCCTCGGTGTTGCCACGGTCCAGGCCCGTCACCGTCTCGATGTCAGCCGCAGAGTGAGCCGCCATGAAGAAGAGGGTACCTCCCCATCCGCGCGTCTTCTCTGCATCCTGCAGCAAGGGCAGGATAGCCTCCACGTGGGCACTGCTGCTGCCGTTGTCGGCCATGAAAAGCTTGTCATAGCCCGTGTAGGTACACTGCACGCCGGCCTGCTGGTCGGTGACGGTCGTGGTCTCGTTGCTCAGGTCATATCCGCTCTCCATGACCTTCTTGGCATACCGTTTGGACTGCTCCAGGGCAGCGTCGTAGTCAAATCCCTCCACCTTGGCGTTCCACACCTGGGCATTGAGGTACAGACGGCTCAGCATGAGCCATGCGGCAGCCTTGTCAACACGTCCGTATTTCTCCTTGTCGCTGTCCGTCTTGGGACCGGCCTCCATGAGGTCCTTCTCACACTCGGTGAACTCATTGATGAGCCACTGGTACATCTCGGCCTGTGTGGCGCGGGGAGCCGCCTCGCCGGAGATCTTGGTGAGGAAAGGCACGTTGCCGAACTCATTGGCCAGGAAGTAGTAGTTGAAGGCACGGATCCAGCGTACCTCAGCATGCTTGGTGCTGCCCAGCTGCCGGCACTTCTCGTCGTTGAGGAAGTGGTTGCAGTACGTGATGTTCGACATGAGTCGGTAGTACATGAACTTCAGGACCTGGTCACCGGCTGCCGACTGGTTGTAGCACACGTTGATGAGGCCACCGTCCGTCCACCAGCAGATGGACTCCTCCGTACCCAGGCACTCCAGGTTGTAGATGTTGCGCAGCAGGCAGCTCTTGCCTCCGTCGTCGATGTCGAAGTCTGCAGCACCGTCATTGCCCTCCATGATGAGCGATGCATAGCACTTGGTGTACATCAGGTTGGCATCAAAGGGCTGGTTGATTCTGGGGTCGTTGGTATCGGACGCACTCTCGAAGTCCAGGTCAGCGACACAGGAACTCAGTGCTCCGCTCAGCAGGAATGCTGCCGCGGGAACCATGATTTTGAATATATTGGTTTTCATTCTTTATACAGTTTTTAGAAGTTGAGATTCAGGTTGAGCGTATAGGTGCGCGGACGGGGGTAGAGATTGCTCTCCATACCGCTGTTCTGCTCGGGGTCCAGACCCTTGTAGTTGCTGATGATGAATGCGTTGCTTACGCTGGCAGCAATGCGTCCGCTGATGCCCTGGTACTTGCTTCCCTTGAAGAGGTTGCGGAAGTTGTAGCCCAGCGTGATGTTGTCGCAGCGCACGTAGCTGGCGTTCTGCACGAAGTAGTCGCTGTGGCAGTAGAGGTAGCTGTTCCAGTTGAGCTTCTCGATGTCCAGGGTGGTGTTCTGGTTGTACCATCCGTTGTAGTCGCGGCACACGGCAGCGAGGTTGATGCGTGAGGCCTCAAGCTGGTTGTAGATGTAGCCTCCGAAGGAACCTCTGAGGTTCATGCCCAGGTCCCAGTCCTTGTACTGCACGCGTGTGCTGATACCTCCCGACCAGGGGTGGTTGATGCTCTTGTACCAGTACTTGTCGTTCTCCGTGATGGTGCCGTCTCCGTCACGGTCCACGAAGACACCCTGGATGGGCAGTCCCTGCTTGTCATAGACCTGCTGATAGACGTAGAAGCTGTTGGTGGGCAGACCCACTTTCTGCCAGCTCACGGTACCTTCCTGCTTCACCCATCCATCCACTTTGTCATTGCCTCCGTAGAGTTCATCCACCTTGTTCTTGTTGTAGGCGAAGTTGAAGCCGATCTCCCAGTACCAGTCCTTGTTGACAACGGGGCGTGCCGTCATCTGGAATTCCACACCGCGGTTGCTCATGCTGCCCACGTTGGTGAAGACCGTGCGGTCGAAGTTGGAACCCGTAGGTACGGTGTTGAGGTTGAAGAGGTCGGTAGTCTTGCGGTAGTAGGCATCCACGGCCAGCGTGATGCGGTTGTTCAGGAAGCCCAGGTCCAGACCCACGTTGGTCGTTGAGGTCGTCTCCCAGCGGATATCATCATTGTAGGCATTGGGCTTGGCCATGTGGCCGTCCAGTCCGGCGATGGGGTAGAGGTAGTTGCCGTTGATGTTGCTGGTATAGGTAGCCAGGTAGTAGAAGTCCTTGCCGATGTCCTGCTGACCCGTCTTACCCCAGCTCAGGCGCAGCTTGAGGTCGCTGACGCTCTCCACGTCCTTGAGGAAGTTCTCCTCGTTGATGCGCCAGGCAAAGGCGGCAGAGGGGAAGAAACCCCACTTGTTGCCCTTGGCAAAACGGCTGGAACCGTCGCTACGTCCGGTGAAGGTGAAGAGGTATCTGTTCAGGAGCGTGTAGTTGGCACGTCCGTAGAATGACACGATGTAGCTCTCGCTGCCCCAGGGCGTGGTGGTCTTGTCGCGCAGGTCCAGTTCTCCGTCGGCATTCAGGTAGTTGCCGGGGTGGAGTCCGAAGTCGCCATACACGGTGTTCTGGTAGGAGTAGGCATCCTCCGTACCGTCATATTTCAGCTGGCTCCACTCGTAACCCGCCATGACGTTCAGGTGGTGCTTGTCGGCCCAGGTGTGGTCGTAGTCGGCATAAGCCTGCAACTGGAGATTCTTCTTGTCCTCCGTGTTGTACTTGCCGTAGCCGTAGTAGCCGCATGCCGTGGTGTAGCGGGGCTGGCAGTAGTACCTGGTGCCGTTGGCACTGGTGTAGAAGAGGTCGCCCGTGGTCTCGCTACCCGTGGTCCACTCTCCGCTCAGGTTGAGGTGCAGGCTCAGGTCCTCCAGTCCGTGTACCTTGTAGGTACTCTCGATGTTGCCCAGGAAGAGCCATGCGTCCTTGGTGAAGGCATTGTGTCCCTTGGCCACCTTCTCCACGGGGTTGCCCGGTCCGTTGGTGAAGTAGGGGTAGTTGGGGTCGTTGTAGCCCGCATCCTTGAGCCAGTGGAAGTAGCCGCCGAAGTTGGCATACTTGGGGTCATCGCTCTTGATGGGCTGGGTGGGGTCCATGTTGACGGCATCACCGATGGGTGCGCTGCCGGGGTTCGTCCAGCTCTTCACGAACTTACCGTTGAGGTTGAAGGTGAGGTGCTTGTCCAGGAACTCAGGTGAGAGGCTGAGTCCGGCGGTGAAACGCTTGTACTCACTGCTCTGGATGATACCCTCCTGTCCGGTGAATCCCAGGCTCACGCGGTAGGGCATGGCAAACTGCTTGGCATCCCTGGTCTTGAGTCCGCCCTGCAGGGTGACGTTGTGGTCGTGGCTCACAGCCGTGCGGAAGATCTCCTTCTGCCAGTCCGTGTCGTAGGTACCGGCACTCTCCACGGGGAGTCCGTTCTCGTCGCGCTCCTTCCATCCCAGTGCGTTCCAGGCGTTGCTGCCCTTTCCGTAGTATCTCTCGATGAAGGAGACGTACTCAGAGGCGTTCATCACGTCCATGGTCTTGGTGTGGGTAGAGGCCGACACGCTTCCGTTGTAGCTCACGCTGACGGGGGCGTTGGTGCGTCCCTTCTTGGTGGTGATGAGGATGACGCCGTTGGAGCCTCGGCTACCGTAGATGGCACAGGCACTGGCATCCTTCAGTACGGTGAACGACTCGATGTCGGCGGGGTTGACCAGCGAGAGCGGGTTGGACATACCCTTGGTGTCGTTGTTGTCCAGTGCCAGTCCGTCGATGACGATGAGCGGTTTGGTGCTGGCGTTGAGCGAAGCACCACCACGAATGATGATCTGTGCCCCGGAACCGGGTTCACCGCTGCCCATGTTGACGTTGACACCCGCAATCTTTCCCTGCATGAGTTCCTGCGCACTCGTTATCATACCCCGGTTCTTCTCGTCCGGCTTGAAGGTAGCCACGGCACCCGTCATGTCCTCCTTCTTCACCGTACCGTAACCGATGACTACGGCCTCCTTCAGCATCTTGGTGTCCTCCACCATGCGTACGTTCATCGTGGGAGCCGCCGTCAGCAGCTGTGTGACGTAGCCCATGTGGCTGATTTCAATCTTGCTGCCCCGGGGTACGGTCAGCGTAAAGTCACCGTTGCCATTGGTGACGGTTCCGTTCTGTGTGCCCTGTTGCTTGACAGATGCACCGGGCATTTCGCCCAGGTCATCCTCCACGTGGCCCTTGACCGTGATGGACTGGGCCATGGCAGAGACTGACACGATGATTCCCATAACGAGCGTCATGAGGAACCTCAGATTAAGTTTCTGTTTCATGTTGAGTTAGATTAGTAATGTAATAAGGTTTAAAAGTTATTTCTTGGTAATGGTAGGTTCTATTAATTACAATTCTCTATGGAATTACCTTTGTGGTCTTTTACTCTCTCTTCGGCATCTTTCTCTGTAAGTGCTTGCACCATAGCTCGCTATGCTGCTTCACCCTTACAAAGAAATCTGCTCGAAGATAGAGCAAAATCCCATCAAAGCTAATTTATAGAACCTACCTGACTCGTTTCAGCGATATGGCAAATCCACCTCCCGGTGCACTCTTGACCTTGAGCGTGGTCTTGCTGTTTACCTTGCGCGTGGTGATGAGGTAGGCCTGCGGGTTCTTGTTCCACGAGGCATCCTTGGCATCCGTGTAGAGGGTAGCCTCGTACTGCTCGCCCGGGGTGAGGAAGTCCAGTTTCAGCACGCTCTCGTGCCCCTGCTCGTTGACGCTGGAACCGATGAACCAGTTCTCCGAGTGCTTGTCCTTGCGGGCTATGGTGACATACTCTCCCGGCATGGCCTCCAGATAGACCGACTTCTGCCAGTCCACGGGTACGTCCTTGATGAACTGGAAGGCATCCATCTTGTCGCGGTAGTTCTCTATCAGGTCTGCCGCCATCTGCAGGGGGCTGTAGAGCACGAGGTAGAGACCCAGCTGCCGGCACAGGGTGGAGCGCACGCGGCTCTGGTTGGTGGGGCACGCCTTCGAGCAGTCCATCTCGAAGATACCCGGCGTGTAGTCCATGGGGCCGCCTATCATGCGCGTAAAGGGCAGTATGGTGGTATGGTTCACGGGGTTTCCTCCGAAACTCTCGTACTCCGTCCCCCTGGCACTCTCGTTGCCAATCCAGTTGGGGTAGGTGCGGCATATACCCGTGGGGCGTGTGGCCTCGTGCGCATTGACCATGATTTTATGCTTGGCAGCCTCCTTGATGCAGTAGAGGTAGTGGTTGTTGAGCGGCTGGCTGTAGTGGTGCTCCCCGTAGGGAACGATGTCGCCCACGTAGCCACTCTTCACGCTGGTGTAGCCCCATCGGTTCATGTATTGGTAAGCCTTTTCCAGGTGCCGCTCGTAGTTCTGCGTCGAACTGCTTGTCTCGTGGTGCATGATCATCTTGATGCCCTTGCCGGCAGCGTATTCCGCTATCTCCTGCGTATTGAAGTCGGGATAAGGCGTGACGAAATCAAAGACATAGTCCTTCTGCTTTCCGAACCAGTCCTCCCATCCTTCGTTCCATCCTTCCACCAGCACGGCATCGAAGCCATGCTCTGCGGCAAAGTCGATGTACTCCTTGACGTGGGCCGTGTTGGCACCGTGGCGACCGTTGGACTTGAGGGTGCTGTAGTCCGTTTCCCCCAGCCGCACGCTATATACGTCGTCAGTATAGGCCCAGGTGCTCTTGCCCAGTATCATTTCCCACCACACTCCCACATATTTCGTGGGCTTTATCCAGCTCGTGTCCTCCAGTTTGCATGGCTCGTTGAGGTTGAGGGTGATGCGGCTTGCCAGGATGTCCGCTCCGTCCTGCCCCACGATGACGGTACGCCAGGGGGTGTGGCATGGCGTCTGCATGCGTCCCTTGCATCCCTGTGCGTCCGGGGTGAGGTGGCTCTCCAGCACATACTGTCCCCGTCCGTCGGGCTGAATGGCCAGGTGCATGGTGGGATAGTCGATGCAGGCTGCCTCGTGTACGTTGATGTAGAGCCCCTCGTCGCTACGCATCTGCAGGGCCGTCTGCACCACGTTGGGACCGGCGGGTGTCTGTGAAGAGTTGGGAGCAATGGCCGCCTTCATCCTGCCCGGCACCTCCGAGAGCCGTGTGGTCTGCCACTCATACTCCTGCGTGTCGTAGTCGCCGGCTATCCACCATGCGGTGTGGTCGCCCGTCATGGTCACTTGCGTCTTCTCCTCCTTGATGATGAAGTAGGTGAGGTTCTTCTGGCTGGGGAACTCATAGCGCAGTCCCATGCCGTCGTTGAAGAGCCGGAAGCGTATGGCCACCTCCCGCTGGTTCATGGGTTGCGCGAGTGTCACGCACATCTCGTTGTAGTGGTTGCGTATCTCGCTTTCCTCGCCCCACACCGGCTGCCATGTCTCATCGCAGGTAGCCGTCTTGTAGTCCTTGACCTCAAAGCCCGTCATCATGTCGGCCTTGCGCGCCACCTCCTCGCTGGGGGTGAACTGCGTGTAGTCAAAATCCGTGGCTTTCTCCGGGTTTTCTTCCTTGAGCTGGAGACCCAGGTGTGAGTCGGCCACTACGGTCTTGCCCTCTCTGAGCAGCCGGTAGGTCGGCCTCCCCCCTTGGTCAAGGCAGAAGTGAATCTCCAGTTTTCCGTCGGGCGATTTCAGTTGCTGTGCATCGGCAGGAAGGGCCGCCAGCATGCAGCATGCTGCAAGAATCATTGTTTTCATGGGTATTGTTATTGAGGATTATGGGCTATGGGTTATAGGTTATGGGTTATCGAATGGGTTATGGTTGGTTTTGAGTCTGTATTCGGGTTATGGTTTTTGGGGTTATGGGTTATGGGTTATCGAATGGGTTATGGTTGGTTTTGAGGCTGTATTCGGGTTATGGTTTTTGGGGTTATGGTTTTTGGGGTTATTGGTTATCGAATGGGTTATTGTTGGTTTGAGGCTGTATTCGGGTTATGGTTTTCATCCACTATTGAGCAGCCATGAACTATAACCACAAAAACCATAACCCCTTCGATAACCTATAACCTATAACCTATAACCCCATAATCTATAACCTCTAACCCCTTCGATAACCTATAACCCATAACCTAATCTCACAGTTAATTGTCAATTATCATGATTTGCTTCGGTGCCAGGGTAATCAGGCCGGTGAGGGTCACCTGTTGTCCGCTGATGACCTCGTTAGCCTTGTGCCGGGGCAGCACCTCGCGGTAGGTTTCCGTATCGACTTCCGCCTCCTTGCCGGTGCCGTTGGCCAGTACGGTGACCACCTTGTCCTTCCAGATGCGTGCATAGACATAGACCCCGTTCCTCACGGTGAAGTGGACCATGTGTCCACGGGCAATGGCTTCGTTGCCCTTCCTCCAGTTCAGCAGCCTCTTGGTGTAGTCGAAATACTCCTGCTGCAGGGCAGTACGGCCTTCAGCCCGGAAGGCTGCCTCCGGGAACATCTGTCTCAGTGCGCCGTCGTTCACGCTCTTGTTGGCATACATGCCAATCTCGTCACCGTAGTACAACTGCGGAATACCTCGGAGAGTGAGCAGCAGGGCCAGTGCCTGCTTGTAGCGCGTGATGTTCTGAGCCTCCTCCTCCGTGCGCTGGAAGCGGTTGGTGTCGTGGTTGGCCAGGAACGTCAGCACGCTGTTGGGGTCGGCATATACGCGATCCTGACCTATGAGGTCGCACAGCCGTGCGAAGCCATGGTCCCAGGTGTCCGTTTCCTCGTCCACGCAACTGGTGAGCATATACATCATGGGGAAGTCCATCACCGTCCTGAGTTGTGAGTTCATGGGGCGACCCTGGTCATCCTTGTCCTTTGCGGCCAGCGGACTGTCCTTCTGCCAGTAGCTCACGGCCACGGGATTGTTGATCCACGTCTCGCCCACGATGTTGAATCCCGGGTAGGCTGCCTCAATCTCCTCGCACCAGCGACGCATGAAGCCAAAGTCATTGTAGGGGTAGGTGTCCTGGCGTATGCCGTCAATACCGGCATACTCTATCCACCAGAGGCTCGTCTGTATGAGATAGTCCGCCACCAAGGGGTTGCGTCCGTTGAGGTCGGGCATGGACTGCGTGAACCATCCGTCGATGGTCAGCTTGCGGTCCGTGCCTGAGGCATGCGGGTCGCCCGGGGTGGCCGTCTTGTAGGTCGTCTGTACGTACTGGCTGTCATAGGAGAACCAGTCCTTCTGCGGTTTGTCCTTGAAGAGGAAATTCTCGCTGGCACAGTGGTTGAACACGATGTCCTTCACCACCTTGATGCCATGCTCGTGGCACTCCTGCACCCAGGTCCTGTACTCCTCGTTGGTGCCCAGTCGGGGGTCGGTCTCGTAGTAGTCGGTGATGGCATAGCCGTGGTAGCTCTCCTTCTCCATGTCGTTGACGAGGGTCGGCGTGGGCCAGATGGCCGTGATGCCCAGTTCCTGCAGGTAGTCCAGGTGCTTGCGCATGCCGGCAAGGTCTCCCCCCCTGCGTTCCATGTCAGCCTGTCCCCAGTGGTTCTCCTTCATGCCCTTGTACATCTGTACCTTCTGGGCATCGGTGGTACCGGTGGCAAAGCGGTCGGGCATCAGCAGATAGATGACATCGCCGGCATCGAAGGACTTCATGCTGCGTGGTTTTCTTTCCCTGAGTTCGAACGGGATTTCCTTGACAACCATCTTTTTACCCTTCTTCTTGTTTGCGTCCCTGACCAGGCAGATGTGGAAAGTCTGTGCCTGGGCTTGTGCCGTGTTTACATATAATATAAGGTAGTGGGGATTCTCGGGTCGTATGACCTTTTCAATCCTCACGCCCCCCAAACCTCCTCTCAGCTCGGGGGTCAGGCCTTCCAGCCCCGTACCGTGAATGAGTATCTGGAGCCTGGGGTTATGCATGCCGGCCCACCATCCTTTGGGGTGGACGTGGCTGATGTTCGTCTTGGGAGCCGCCGCCCTGAGCAGGGGGCAGAGTGCCAGCAGAAATGCTGCGAAGAGTAATCGGGTCTTTTTCATCAGTAGATAGGAATAGGTCGTTTTTTCAGGTTTTCGGTGGCAAAGATAGGCAATATTTTTTAACGTTGTATGCGTATATAATGAAAATATAAATGCCATAAAAAGTTATTTCGTTGAAAATCAGTGGTATTCCGCTTTCTCGCTACCCCACTTTTATAAAAATACATATTCTCTTTTTTTGTTGAAAAACGCTTCTGAAGCCGCTTTTTTTAACTTTTCTTGCCAATTATTATCATTTATTGGGAGGAGGATTTGCAGGATTGGAATAAACATTGTACCTTTGCCCTACGGTCTTAGGTACTCTCGCTCGGAAATACTCAAATAAATTTGGTATTTCACTCGCTTACTCGTACCTTTGCCCTGACCATGAAACCTATTACGACATTAACCATGAGACATATCCTGCCCCTCCTGCTCCTGCTCCTGCAACCCCTCCAGCTTCGTGCCGCGGACTCCTGTCAGGCTGTCCTGCGGCGGCTCGACACCATCCTGAAGCAAGAACAGCACTACGAGGATGCACGCCACTGCCAGATAGACTCCCTTCACTCGCTGCTCAGCCGTCAGCCGGCACCCACCCATCCGCGTCTGCACCGGCAGCTGCAGGAACTCTACTACCACTACCAGAACGACTCTGCGCTGGCCTACGCCTACCTCCTCTACCACGACGCGCTGCGGCGTGACGACCGTGCTGCCCTGGTGGATGCCGGCATACGCACCTCGCTGTGCCTGGGAGTGATGGGGGCCTACGGCGATGCCTTCCACAAGCTGGACACCCTCTCTGCCCTCGTCGAGGGACGTGAAGAGCGCACCCGGTACTTCCATGCCTACCGCACCCTCTTTGGCTGGGCCAGTGCGTACCTGAGTGAGATACCCGTGACGCGCGATATGCTCAGGGCCCGTACCGATGCCTGGCGAGACTCCATCCTGGTCTGCGACGAGGATTCCGTGAGCCGGCAGGTCTGCCTGGCCGACCGCCTCATCAGCCAGGGGCGTCTGGAAGAAGCCGAGCGCCTGCTGAAGCGTCTTGAACCCCACACCACGGGCGAGCATCGTGCCTATACCCTCTACAGCCTGGCGCAGGTCTATCAGGGTCTGGGGTGCGAAGACCGGGAGGTGTACTACCTGGCACAGGCTTCCATCTGTGATGCAGAGCGTGCCGTCAAGGAGTGTGCCGCCCTCCAGGAACTGGCCTACCTGCTCTATCGGCGTGGCGACGTGGAGCGTGCCTATCGCTATGTCATGCAGGCACTCGATGATGCTGCCTTCTGTAACGCCCGTCTGCGCACAGCTTCTATCAACCGCATTTTTCCTATCATCAACAGGGCTTACCAGGAGGTGGTGCAGAGCCAGCAGCGCGTGGCCTACGTATGGATCTGCGTGGCCGTCCTCCTTGTCCTCATGATCGTCTCCCTGCTCATCAACCTCTACCGCCGCAACAAGGTGCTGCATGGTGCACGCCTGCAGCTCTGCCGTGCCAACGAGCAACTGGAGGATGCCAATGGGAAACTGGAGCAGACCAATGCCACGCTGGAACAGGCCAACCGTGACCTGGCTGCTGCCGACAAGGTCAAGGAGCACTACATCACCATCTATCTCGAACGCTTCCGAGGCTACATGGACCAGGTGAACAACGGGCGCATGCTCCTTCTGAAATACGCACGTGCTGGGCAGACGCAGCGCATTGTCAAGGAACTGGAGGCGGGCAACTATCTCGATGAGGAAAAGAAGAAGTTTCTGGCAGACTTCGACGTAGCCTTCCTCAACATCCATCCCCACTTCATTGAGCACTTCAATGCCCTTCTTGCCCCCGAGCACAAACTCGAAGCCAAGGCCGACGGGCGTCTCTCTGCCGAGCTCCGCATCTTTGCCCTCATACGTCTGGGCATCACCGACATCAATGACATAGCCTCTTTTCTGGGCTATTCCGTGCCCACCATCTATCAGTACCGCTCCCGCGTGCGCAGCCACTCTGTCCTCTCCAAGCAGGAGTTTGAGGAACGCATCCTCGTGGTCTGACAACTCTCAACGAATTTTTTCCGTCGCATACCGCAGGGTGGTGCGGTGCATGTGGGGGGCGTGTTCAGCGAGATAGTCTTTCAGCACCCCCATGTCGCGCTTGCCCACCTCACGCAGCATCCATCCCACCGCCTTGTGTATCAGGTCGTGCGGATGAGGCAGGAGCAGGGTGGCCAGACGCAGCGTGTCCTCGTACTCATCGGCACGGATAATCATCCAGCACGTCACCATGGCAATGCGCTGTTCCCACAGGCATGGGCTTGCTGCCAGGTCGTAGAGCACCTGACGGTCGGGCAGTGAACCATCGGGCCCTGGCAGCAGGAGCCACTTGCCCAGTATCTTCGGGCATGACAGATCGACCAGGTCCCAGTTGTTGGCCCTCTGTGCATGCTTCAGGTAGAAGCGGGCTATCTCCTCCCTGCGTTCCGCTCCCGTCTCAGGTGACTGCCGGGCCTTGGGCATGGCCGCCCTCATCTCCTCCACCAGGAGCAGGAAGCCACAGAGCCTTGCCTCGTGCCAGGGCGAGGCCAGCAGTACCTCTATCTCCTTGAAATCCACGCACAGCCTTGCCTCCTTCACCACGGTGCGCACCTCGGGTACCCTGATGCCCAGAAACTGGTCTCCCTCGCCATATTCCCCCTTGCCCGTCTTGAAGAAGCGCATGAGGTTGTCCCTCTGCCGTGCATCGCCCATGCTGTAGAGCGTGTCCAGAATGTCCTGAGCCTTTATCCTGTGCCCGTCTCCCTTCCCGAGTACGAAATTCTGATGGTTCTCTTTTTTTTCCATAAGATAAGTGTGTTTTTTAATGATTGTGTGATAAGTAGGATTAATTCTGCATACCTACTTATGCCTCTGGCTTATCGTTGAGGTCACATGTTCTGTGTAAGTCGCGTTCTTTGAGCGCAAAGGTACGACGTTTTCCTCAATTTTAATCATCTGGTACAAAAAAAATCTTAAAACACATGCTTTTTTTCTTTATCGATAATTTTATGCGTATATTTGCATCAGAATAGAATAGATACAATGAAGTACATGATTGACAAAATCAAAGAGAATGTCTTAAAATCGGCACTTGCCGCAATGGTTTGCTGCATGGCCTTGACGGGTTGCCACAACGACGATGACATCACAGAGAACAACAATGCCCGGCCGGACGATACCCCAAGGGAATGTATTCGGCCTGACTTTCTGCAACCAGGCGACAAGGTTGCTGTGGTCAGTCCGTCATACGTAACCGATGATGTGACAATACAAATGGGAATGGACGCAATAAGAGAAATGGGATTCTACCCCATACTCGCCCCTAACACCAACAAGACATACCTTGTAAAATATGCAGGTACTGCCGAAGAACGCACGTCTGATCTTGAATGGGCTTACAATAATCCGGAAATAAAAGCCATCATGTGTACTCGGGGCGGATATGGAGCCGTGCAACTACTGCCGCTCATCAATGCCTCATTGATACGCAACAATCCCAAATGGCTCATCGGATACAGCGACATCACCACCCTGTTATCCTTCTCCGTAGCCACTGCCAACGTAATGGCCATTCATGGCACCATGCTCAGCTCCCTGAAAAACACAAAGGGAAAGGCTGAGGATGATATCATGCTCCGTGATATGCTCCGTGGCGACCTGCCCAGATATGAGTGGCAATCCATTGAACATCCCAACCGCAGCGGTTCTGCAAGGGGAATCCTCGTGGGTGGCAACATGTGTACATTCACCCCGCTTATAGGTTCTCCGTATGATTTTACCTCCCAGGGCGACATTATCCTGTTCGTGGAGGAAATAGGAGAAAATGCGCGCAACATCGACCGTATGATGTATTCGCTGAAAATCCACGGTGTGATGCCGCGCGTGAAAGGTATCCTTGTGGGTGACTTTGCCGGCTGCGGTGACGAGTTCCAAATAGGCAGTATTGAGGAAATGTTTGACAAACATACGCTTGCCGGCCTGCAAATACCCATAGCCTACGGATTTCGTGCCGGCCACAACGGAGTAAACTGGCCTCTCATCGAGGGGGCTCCCGTCACGCTGAATGTGACCACAGACAGAGCTTCACTGACATTCGAGTGAGCCCCATCATTATAAGAATGAGTTTGCACACCTATTTAGAACCTACCTAATGTGTTTTCAGGGCGGGGTGAACATTACCTAAGCCCAAGAAGAAAAGGACTTCACGCTGGGTGAAGTCCTTTTTGCTGGTGTAACCCGCTCGGGGCTCGAACCCGAGACCCTTGCATTAAAAGTGCAATGCTCTACCAACTGAGCTAGCGAGTCAGCCATTCTTGAAAGCTAATTTGCATTAGCGGTGGCAAAGGTACGGCTTTTTTTTGAATCTGCCAAAGGTTTGGGCAAAAAAATGCAGAAAATGCCCTCTTGCCTTGCGGCAGGAGGGCATTATGCTCATGGATGACCGTCAAGGAAAGGCTCAGCAGCCGGCTATGAATGCCTTCATCTCGTCCCAGTGCTTCTCGATGCTCAGGAGCAGGTGAAGCTGGTTGTTGGCACGCGTGAAGTTGTGCGTGGGGTACTTCACCTTCCAGTACTTGTCGCCGTTGAGGTAATCCCAGAGGAAACGTACGCACTGCATGTAGGGGAAGAGTGCCGTGGCGTAGGGCAGGTTCTCCACCTCGACGGGCAGCAGGAAGCTGCGGGCACTGCTGAGGTAACCCTCGGTGAAGGCCTTGAAGATGTCGATGTCGAACTGCACCTCCTCCATGACGGGATGGTCCTCGGCCACCTTGTTGGCACCCGTGCGCAGGAAGTCGCCGTAGTCGCTGAAGATGAAGTTGGGCATCACGGTGTCGAGGTCGATGACGCAGAGCACGTTGTCCTGGTCGTCGAACATCATGTTGTTCACCTTCGTGTCACAGTGGCACACACGCTTGGGCAGTACGCCCTCGCGCCCCATGCGTTCCGCCTTGCACATCTCTTCGGCACGCTTCTCAATCTCGGCCACCATGGCCTTGACCTGCGGTTCGTCGGCACGTCCGGCCAGGTTGTCCCTGAGAGCCTGGTGCAGCTGTTCGAGCCGGAACTCCATGTTGTGGAAGTCCTTGATGGTCTCGCCCAGCGTGACGGGAATGTCGGCCAGCATGGCCTGGAAGTTGCCGAAGGCTTTGCCTGCGGCGCGGCTCGACTCAGGATTGACAGCCTGCTTGGTGATGGCGTTGGGGATGAAGATCATCATGCGCCAGTACTGCGGCTGACCGCCCTCAGCGTCCGGTACGGTGACATAGAGACGCCCGGCATCCTCGAGCGAGGGCATGAAGGTGAGCACCTTGCGGTCGATGTCCGTCTCGCCCTGTGCCTCCAGTTTGCTGCGGATGTGCGAGGTGACGGCCTTGATGTTGCGCATCACCATGTCCACGTCGGGGAACACGGCCGTGTTGACACGCTGCAGCACGTAGTCGGGCGCGTCGGCCTCGGCGGTGACGACCTTGTAGGTATCGTTGATGAGACCCTCGCCCAGCGGCTTGATTTCCTTCACGGTGCCACGGATGGCAAATTTCGATACGATGTTGTTCATGAGATTAGTTATTAAGGGTTAGAACTGTTCCAGGTACTTGATGCGGCTCTCCGTACTGGGGTGCGTGCTGAAGGCATGGCTGAGCCAGCTGGAGAAGCCCCCCGTGAGTGCCTGGGGATGGACGATGTAGAGCTGTGCGATGTCGTCGCGCCCCTCGGGAGCCGCTGCCGGCATGCCCGAAATCTTGCGCAGCGCACTGGCCAGGGCCAGGGGATTGCCGCAGAGCTCGGCCCCTCCGGCATCGGCCATGTACTCACGCTTGCGGCTGATGGCGAAGCGCGTCATGAGGGTGAAGACATAGCCCACCACGCTGAGAGCCACGGCCAGGAGCATGACGACGATGACGGCCACGCCTCCGTCCTTGCGGTCATCGTCGCTGCGGCGCGAGCCGCCGCCCCACAGCATGGTGTTCCAGAGGAAGCGCATGGCCAGGGACATGAGCGTGCTCATGATGCCCACGAAGATGATGCTGATGATGAGCAGGCGCGTGTCCTTGTTGCGGATGTGCGTCAGTTCGTGCCCGATGACCCCGGCCAGTTCCTCGTCGTTGAGCATCCGGCACAGACCCGTGGTCACCGTCACCGTGTAGCTCTTGTCATCGATGCCGCTGGCGAAGGCGTTCAGTTCGGGCGTGTCCATGACGTTGACCTTGGGCATGGGCATGCCGCAGGCCATGGTGAGGTTCTCCACGATGTTATAGACACGTGGATTCTCACGGCGCGTCACCTCTCGCGCTCCCGTGGCATTGCGCACCATGCTGGTGTTGAACAGGTAGGCAATGACGAACCACACGCCCACGATGCCCACGGCCCAGGGCAGCGTGCCCAGGAACTCGGTGTTGACCCAGTCCCAGTCGATGGGTTCGGGGTAGTAGGCGTTGCGTGCGTTCAGCCAGCCCATGATGGCGTAGAAGGCGTAGAGGAGGACGAGGATGATGGTGGG
>CALZGT010000001.1 GCA_945787235.1 uncultured Prevotellaceae bacterium | reverse complement strand
AATATGAACAGACAAGAATTAGTAAACCAGATACGCGAAAAGAAGAGTTTTCTCTGCGTAGGACTTGACACGGACCTGAAGAAGGTACCCGAACACCTGCTCAAGGAGGAGGATCCTATCTTTGCCTTCAACAAGGCCATCATCGATGCTACGGCCCCCTACTGCGTGGCCTACAAACCCAACCTGGCCTTCTACGAGGCTTTCGGTGTGAAAGGCATGATGGCATTCGAGAAGACGATAAAATACCTCAAGGAGAACTACCCGGAACAGTTCATCGTGGCTGATGCCAAGCGTGGAGACATAGGCAACACCAGCAAGATGTACGCACGTACCTTCTTCGGCGAATACGATGTCGATGCACTGACCGTGGCTCCCTATATGGGCGAGGACAGTGTGACTCCCTTCCTGGAGGGGTACGAAGGCAAGTGGGTCATCCTCCTGGCACTTACCTCCAACAAGGGAAGCTTTGACTTCCAGCTCACGGAGGACAAGGAGGGAGAACGCCTCTTTGAAAAGGTCATCCGCAAGTCCCAGGAATGGGGCAACGATGAGAACATGATGTATGTGGTAGGGGCAACACGAGGCGAGATGTTCAAGGACATCCGTAAGGTGGCTCCCAACGCATTCCTTCTCGTACCGGGCGTAGGTGCACAGGGAGGCAGCCTGGAAGAGGTCTGCAAGTACGGCATGACAGCAGACTGCGGACTCCTGGTGAACAGCAGCCGGGCCATCATCTACGCAGACCAGACGGAGCATTTTGCCGAGGTGGCCGCACAGAAGGCCAAGGAGGTGCAGGAACAGATGGCTGCCTTATTACCATAAAAACACCTAATAACAAAGAATGGAATTTACCGCACAAATGATAGCGAGCCTCATAGAGGGTACCGTAGTGGGAGACCCGGGGGCTAAGGTGAACAATTTCGCCAAGATAGAAGAGGGAAAGCCGGGATGCATCAGTTTCCTGGCCAACGAGAAGTACGAGCACTACATCTACGAGACGGAAAGCAGCGTAGTGTTGGTGAACAGTAATTTCGAACCCAAAAGGGAGGTGAAGGCGACCCTCATCAAGGTGTCCGATGCCCGAGAGGCTGTGGCTAAACTGCTACAGGCTTACGAGAGCATGAAACCCAAGCGCAAGGGTATCAGCGAACTGGCTTTCATCGACCCGACAGCCAAGGTGGGAAAGGACTGTTACATTGGTCCCTTCGTGGCCATCGCAGAAGGAGTGGAGGTGGGAGACGGATGTGTGCTGCATCCGCATGTCACCATAGGCAGGAATGCCAAGGTGGGTGACAACACGGAGATATACAGCAACGCTGTCATCTACCACGACTGCAAGGTAGGAAACCGCTGCATACTGCATGCCGGATGTGTGATAGGAGCGGACGGATTCGGGTTCCAGCCCACAGAGAATGGCTATGAGAAGATACCGCAGATTGGCATTGCCATCATAGAGGATGACGTGGAGATTGGTGCCAATACATGTATCGACAGGGCTGTAATGGGGGCTACCATCGTACACAGCGGAGTCAAACTGGACAACCTGGTACAGATAGCCCACAACGACGAGATAGGAAGTCACACGGTGATGTCGGCACAGGTGGGCATAGCGGGCAGTACCAAGGTGGGTGAATGGTGCATGTTCGGAGGACAGGTGGGCATAGCAGGACATGCCACCATAGCCAACCGCACCCAGGTGGGCGCACAGGCGGGTATTCCCAACAGCGTGAAGAAGGAGGGTACGGCCCTGCAGGGTAGTCCAGCCATAGACTTCAAGAATTTCTGGCGGAGCAGCGTGGTATTCAAGAACCTGCCTGAGTTGAATGCCACGGTGAACCAACTGAAGAAGGAAATCGATGACCTAAAGAAAAAACTGGAACAATGACAAACAAGCAATGTACACTATGCGATAGTTTCTCACTCAGCGGAAAAGGACTGCACACGGGACTGCAACTCACCGTAACGTTCCTGCCTGCCGAGCAGGACTATGGTTACAAGATACAGCGTGTCGATTTGCCGGGACAACCCATCTTTGATGCGGTGGCAGAGAACGTGGTGGAGACTACACGCGGCACGGTGCTGGCCAAGGGTGAGGCACGGTGTAGCACCGTGGAACATGCCATGGCGGCACTCTATGCCCTGGGCATCGACAACGTACTTATCCAGGTAGATGGACCTGAGTTCCCTATCCTGGATGGAAGTGCGGAACTCTATGTAGATGAGATAAACCGGGTAGGCATCAAGGAACAGGAGAAGGAGAAGAATTACTTCATCATCAAGAGCAAGATGGAGGTGAAGGACGAGAAGACGGGGTCATGCATCACGCTGCTTCCCGATGAGGAGTTCAGCATCACCACGATGATTGCCTTCAACTCCAAAGTCCTCAACACGCAGTTTGCCACACTTGACAAGATGGACCTGTTCAGCACCGAAGTGGCCAAGGCTCGCACCTTTGTCTTCGTGCGTGAGATAGAACCGCTGCTCATGGCTGGACTCATCAAGGGAGGTGACCTGGACAACGCCATCGTCATCTATGAGAATGAACTGCCGCAGGAGAACCTTGACAAATTGTGCCAACTGACGGGAGCCGAGCAGCACGATGCCAAGGACATGGGATACCTGCAGCACAAGCCGCTGATGTGGGAGAATGAACCGGCACGTCACAAGCTGCTGGACATCATCGGAGACATGGCTCTGATAGGACGCCCCATTCTGGGACGGGTCATCGCCACGCGTCCTGGGCATACCATCAACAACAAGTTCGCACGGATGGTACGCAAGGAAATCAAGAAGTACGACGTGCAGGCTCCCAAGTACGACCCCAACAAGGAACCTGTCATGGACAACATACGCATCCGCGAACTCCTGCCACACCGCTACCCCATGCAGTTGGTGGACAAGGTCATCGACATGGGTACCAAGTACATCGTGGGCGTAAAGAACGTGACGGCCAACGAACCTTTCTTCCAGGGTCATTTCCCCACGGAACCAGTCATGCCCGGCGTACTGCAAATCGAGGCACTGGCACAGTGCGGAGGTCTGTTGGTGCTGAACGGGGTGGAGGAACCGGAGAGATGGAGCACATACTTCCTGAGGATTGATGACGTAAAGTTCCGGTACAAGGTTGTGCCTGGAGACACTCTGGTCTTCAAGGTGGCCTTCGTCACCCCCATCCGCCACAACATAGCCACCATGAGAGGATTTGCCTTCGTAGGAGAGACGTGTGTCATGGAAGCAACTTTCACGGCACAGATTGCCAAGAACAAATAAACTATTTGATATGTCAAAAATCAGTCCTTTAGCTTATATTCATCCCGATGCCAAAATCGGTGAGAACTGCGAAATCGGTCCATTCTGCTACATCGACCAGAATGTAGAAATCGGAGACAACAACACGCTGATGAACAGCGTGACAGTACTGTACGGTGCCCGCATCGGCAATGGAAATATCATTTTTCCGGGTGCCGTCATCAGCGCAGTTCCCCAGGACCTGAAATTCCAGGGAGAGGATACACTGGCCATCATCGGTGACAACAACAAGATACGTGAGAACGTGACCATCAACCGGGGTACCGCTGCACAGAACCGCACCAAGGTGGGCAGCAACAACCTGCTGATGGAGGGATGTCATGTGGCACATGATGCCGTGGTGGGCAACGGCTGCATCATCGGCAACAGCACCAAGCTGGCAGGTGAGATTGTCATTGATGACAATGCCATCCTCAGCGCGGGTGTGCTCATGCACCAGTTCTGCCGTGTGGGAAGCCATGCCATGGTGGGAGGTGGTACACGATTCAGCCAGAGCATCCTGCCCTACTCCATGGTGGCAAGAGACCCGGCTGCTTTCTGCGGACTGAACCTCGTAGGACTGAAACGCCGCGGCTTCGACAGAGAACTCATCAACAACATACACAAGTCTTACCAGATTATCCTGGGAGGAGGCAAACTAGCCGACAACCTGGAGAGAGTGAAGAATGAGATTCCCATGAGCCCTGAGATACAGTATATCCTGGACTTCATAGACTGGACAGGACAGAGGGGATTCATCAGATAGTAAGGATTACAGTAAGGGCTGCACCCATTCCCCCACAGGAAAGGCAGCCCCTTCCCCCACGATGGGGAGGGAGGGGGAAAGGATAATACTATGAATCTAAAAATCACATTGGCATCGGAAGAGGTGGAGGATTTCGCACTGGAAATTCTCATTGATGCGAATGCCACCTTCCTGGATTTGCACAGGCTTATCCTCCAGGCATGTCACTACAAAGAGGGTGACAAGCATCGCTTCTACATCTGCGATGAGGACTGGAGACCCGAACACCGCATTTTCCTGCAGGAAGAGGAAGCATCACATTCCGATGAGGATATCTATCTCATGGAGGACACTATGCTTGGAGATTTCCTCGAGGATGAGGGACAACGACTGGCATATCGCTTTGACCCAGAAGACCGACGCATCTTCCTCCTGGAACTTACAGAGACCTCTTTTGGCACACGACAGGAAAAACCTGTAGTGAAACGGCGCGCCGGAGTACCTCCCGCACAGACACTGGAAGCGGAAGAGCCCGAGAACGCAACAACCCAGACAACAACCACTGAACTGGATGAATCATTCTACGGGGACGAGGGTTTTGAGGAGGAAGAGTTTGACTCCGAAGGGTATGATATCATTGAGAATTGACAGTGCAAGTTGTGCTAGTTAAGCTAGTTATCCAGTTAAGCTAGCCAAGCTAGTCAGTCTAGTCAGTCTAGTCAGTCTAGTTATTCTAGTTATTCTAGTTCTACTAGTTTATCTAGTTAATCTAGTTAATCTAGCTAATCTAGCTGACCTAGCTATACTAGTTATTCTAGCTTTTCCGCACAACCATTATTAATTGTTAATTATTCATTGTTAATTGAAAACTCTTCTCGTTCTCCTTGGCCCCACAGGTATCGGCAAAACGGAATTGAGTTTGCTGCTTGCCGAGTACTACGGCTGTCCCATCCTTAATTGTGACAGCCGTCAATTGTTCCGTGACCTCAAGATAGGTACCGCAGCACCCACCTCAGCACAGTTGGCCAGAGCAGAGCACCACTTCGTGGGAACTCTGGCACTGGATGATTATTATAGCGCAGCACGTTACGAGGAGGAAGCGATGAAGTGCCTGACGAAACTCTTCGAGGAAAAGGGACTGGACACCGTCATCCTCTCGGGAGGCAGCATGATGTACATTGATGCGGTGTGCAAGGGCATCGACGATATTCCTACCATTGGAGACGCTACACGTCAATGGATGAAGGAACGGTTGAAGAAAGAGGGGCTGGAAAGTCTGCTGGCAGAACTGAAAAGACTCGACCCTGCCTATTACGAGCAGGTTGACAGGCACAACACACGGCGCGTGGTACATGCCCTGGAGGTCTGTCACACCTCGGGAAGGACGTACTCTTCCTTCCGCACGCAGAACCTCAAGGAACGCCCTTTCCACATCATCAAGGTTGGACTGCAACGCTCTCGGGAAGAGCTCTTCGCACGTATCAACCAACGGGTCGATAGGATGAGGGAGGAGGGGCTACTGGAAGAGGCCATGCGCCACTTTCAGCATCGTCACCTCAACGCCCTCAATACGGTAGGCTACAAGGAAATCTTCGAGTACCTTGACCACAAGGACAAACCAGAAGAGGAACGGAGGACTCTGAGGATAAAGGGAAAGATAACCACGTTGGAAGAAGCCTTTGAAAGGATAAAGAAGAATACACGCGTATATGCCAAGAAACAGATGACATGGTTCGCCAAAGACCCGGACATTCACTGGTTTCACCCCGATGACCTTCAGGGCATCATGTCATACATCGACAAGGAGATGAGCCAACCAAAGTAGAAGAAAGGGAAGCAGGAACAGATGAAAAACTGGAAGAAGACCTGGAACAGACTGTATGGAGGACGATGGTACAGACGCATCTTGATGTGGTTGCTGACCTTCTTCACGCTCTCACTGCTTGGTCTGCTTGCCATCGACAACAACCTGTTCGGATGGTTCGGACACTCTCCCTCACTGGAAGAGATACGACGGGCACGTTATGTCAACAAGGAGACGAGCGTGATATACAGTGAGGACAACGTGCTGCTGAACAGATGCTACGATGAGGACCGCACCTGGGTGGAATACACAGACCTGCCTCCCCTGCTCATCCACACGCTCATTGACACGGAGGATGAGAGGTTCTATAACCACAGGGGCATCGACCTCATGGGGCTTCTGGCAGCCGGAAGGGACATGGCGCGAGGCAAGGCACGTGGAGCAAGTACCCTGACACAGCAACTGGCCAAGAATCTCTTTGTAAGAGGACAGAAGGAACATGACAGGGGGCGATGGGGCCACATGCTGTGGGTTCAGAAATTGAAGGAATGGATCATTGCCCTGAAAATGGAACGTGTACTGAGCAAGGAGGACATCGTGACGCTTTATCTCAACACGATGGATTTCGGTGGCAATGCATATGGCATCCAAACGGCATGCCGCAGGTACTTTGGATGTAATCCTCAGGAACTGAAACTGGAAGAGGCTGCCACACTGGTGGGACTGCTGAAGGGAACCACCCTGTATAACCCACGCACGAATGCGGAAAACTGTCTGAGGAGAAGGAATACGGTGCTGACACAGGTCTATGAAAAAGGACACCTGAGCGTGCAGGGGCGAAAGGTCACCGCTGCACAACTGGACTCCCTTAAGGCCTTGCCGCTCAAACTGGCAAAACCTACGGCAGGGCTGGAGGATAAGGAGGTGGCACCCTACTTCGTACAGGCTGTGAAAAAGGAAATCCACAGATTGTGCAACCAAGGGTACATAGAAGGGTACGACAAGGAACACCCCATCAACCTCAGGGAGGAGGGACTGCGTATCTATACGGCACTCAACACACGTCTGCAAAGACATGCCGAGGGGGCGGTAAGGGAACAGATGGCATACCTTCAGGAGAAGTTTGACGAGCATTGGGAGGGACAGCATCCCTGGCGGGATGGACAGTTCAGGGAAATGCCTGGCTTCATAGAGAATCTGGCCCGAAAAACGGGCTACTATGCATACTACAGCAAGAAATACGGAGGAAATGAGGACAGCATCTTCCATCACCTGCGGGAGGACAGGCATCCTGTCAGGATGTTTACCTACAAAGGGCGAGAATGGCGTGAAATAAGTGTCATGGATTCCATACGGCATGCGGTGGCCTTCCTGCACTGCGGCATGGTGGCCATCGAACCGGACACCCGCGAAGTGAAGGCATGGGTGGGCGACGTGGACTTTGACACCTGGCAGTACGACAAGGTCACAGCCTTGCGGCAACCTGGTTCTACATTCAAACTCTTCGTCTATGCCGAGGCACTGAACCAAGGGCTACGCCCCGAGGACCGACGCATGGACAGCTACCGACAGTACCCGGACACCACGACAGAGGGTGTTCCCTGCTTCTGGGCACCACATAATTCGGACGGACATTTTACGAACCAGGAGGTGACGCTCCACGAGGCATTTGCCGTGAGCATCAACAGTATCGCTGTCCTGCTGGGCTATGAATGCGGCATAGAAAGGATTGCCGAAACAGCCAAGGCAATGGGCATTCTCACCCCCATGGTGCGCAAACCGTCCCTGGCCCTGGGAGCCAGTGACGTAACGCTGTTGGAACTTACCAATGCTTACTGCACTCCCATAGAGGAGGGAAGGTACAACCATCCCATTTTGATAACACGCATGGAGGACCGGGAGGGAAAAGTCATCTTTGAGGCACAACGCAGGGAGGTGCAAGCCATACCGGAGAGGACTGCTTCACAACTGGTAGAACTGCTACGGGCATGTATGAAGGGCACGAGCTATAACCTGAGGCCGATCATCGGACAGGACACTTATCAGCTGACAGACTGGGGTGGAAAGACAGGAACCAGCAACAACCACAGTGATGCGTGGTTTGTGGCAGTGACACCGAGACTGGTATGTGGATGCTGGGTGGGTGGTGAATACCGCTGCATACATTTCCGCACCGGTGAGATGGGGCAGGGCAACAAGACAGCTCTGCCTGTCTGTGCGGGTTTCATGGGGCGGGTACTGCGCGACAGTACCTTTGCAAGATATAGAGAACATTTTTAGTTATGCAAGAAATAGATACCAGCGGGGCGGAGTTCCAACAGGCACTCAACCTCATTACACATACTCATCACTCGCTCTTTCTGACTGGAAAGGCGGGCACGGGAAAGAGTACGTTCCTGCGTTATGTATGCAGCGTAACGAAGAAAAAGCATGTAGTGCTGGCTCCCACGGGCATAGCAGCCATCAACGCGGGGGGACAGACGCTGCATAGTTTCTTCAAGCTTCCCTTTCATCCCCTGGTGCCGGACGACACTCGCTATGCAGGAAGAAGGCTGAAGGATTTCCTCAAGTACAGCAAGCCGCACATCAAGCTACTCCGTGAACTGGAGCTCATCATCATCGACGAGATTTCCATGGTGAGGGCTGACATCATCGACTTCATCGACCGCATTCTGCGAACCTATACGGGCAACTTCAGGATGCCATTCGGAGGAAAACAGATGTTGTTGATAGGAGATGTCTTCCAACTCGAACCCGTGGTGAAGGGAGAGGAACGGGAGATACTGAGGCGGTTCTACCCCAACCCGTTTTTCTTCTCAGCACGCGTATTCAGGGAAATGGAATTGGTCAGCATAGAACTGAGCAAGGTTTACAGGCAGAAGGACCCGGTCTTCATCCGTACGCTGGATCACGTGAGGACAGGCAGCATCTCGGAAACGGAACTGCGTCTGCTGAACACAAGGGTAGGCACAAGACCTGCCTACACGCAACCTAAGGAGGGAGAACCCATGAACATGGGAATTACGTTGGCTACCCGACGCGACAACGTGGACTTCATCAACGAGTCGGAACTGAACCGTCTGCCGGGGAAGCCTTCGGTGTTCCGTGGCAAAGTAAAGGGAGACTTCCCCGATAGCATGATGCCAACCCCTATGGAACTGGAACTGAAGGTGGGAGCACAAGTCATCTTCATCAAGAATGACCAGGACAAGAGGTGGGTGAACGGGACGCTGGGTACCATCACTGAGATTGACGAGGAGAAGGAGGAACTGGGTATCATCACCGAAAGGGGGGAAGAATACACGGTGGGCCGTGAGGTATGGGAGAACGTACGCTATACCTACAACGAGGAGGAGAAGAAGATAGAGGAGGAGACACTGGGAACCTACGTGCAACTGCCCGTACGACTGGCATGGGCCATCACCATACACAAGAGTCAGGGACTGACATTCGAGAAGGCTACCATAGACTTCGGTAGTGGGACTTTCGCCGGGGGACAAGCCTACGTGGCCCTGAGCCGTTGCCGTTCATTGGAGGGAATGACGCTCTGCCAGCCTGTTACGCATACGCAGGTCTTCGTCAGGCCGGAAGTGACACAGTTTGCTTCCCATTTCAATGACGAGGGAGCGGTGCAGCGTGCCCTGCAGACTGCCAAGGCGGATATTGAGTATGAAGCGGCGATACGCTGTTTCAACGAGGGTGACATCCCGGAGGCTCTCAACCATTTCTTCGTAGCCATCCACGCCCGCTATGATATTGAGAAACCGTTGCCACGCAGATTCCTGCAGTACAAACTGGGCATCATCCGACGGCTCAGGGAGGAGAACAAGGCACTCAAGGCTGAGATGCTCGCGCAACAAAGGCAACTGCAAAAATATGCAAGGGAGTACTACGAAATGGGTAACGTATGTATCACGGAGGCACACAACGCACAGGCTGCGCTGAAGAACTACGACAAGGCCATCGAACTCTACCCTACCTTCATTGACGCATGGACGAGAAAAGGTGTCACACTGATGGACGAGGGGGATTACCACGAGGCTCAGAAATGCCTGAAGAAGGTGACAAAGATGAGTCCTGCGTACTTCAAGGGATGGTACAACCTGGGGCGATTGCACCTGGCCATGAACGAGTTCGGGATGGCCATCAACGACTTTAGCCATGCCACCAGTCTGAAACAGGAACATGCCAGATCCTACGAACTGCTGGGTGACGCATTGGCACGGAATGGACAGGAAGAAGAGGCTCAGTTGAACTGGAGTATTGCAGAACAGCTGCGAAAAAAGAAAAATAAAGGGTGATTTCTTGGTTATTTCTAATCTTTTTCCTACCTTTGCAACGAATGATGAAAATCAAAAAACTAACTATATCAGACTTATGAATCACAACATCAAGAAAATGGCGGCCATCCTGCTCATGGGAATGGCGGCTACCACAAGCATGCAGGCCAAAGGCGGCAAGTACACATCGTACCTTTTTACCTACTTCACGGGCAACGCTCCTCAGGAGGAACAGATACGCTATGCCCTGAGTGAGGACGGATGGACATGGAATCCGCTCAATAACGGAAATCCCGTGGTGGCCAGTGACAGCATCGCGCTGAAGAAGGCCGTACGTGACCCGCATATCCTGCGCGGAGAGGATGGGTATTTCTACCAGGTGGTGACCGACATGGCCAGCAGCCAGGGATGGGCCAGCAACCGCGGCATGGTACTCCTGCGTTCGAAGAACCTCATCAACTGGGAACATCACACCATCCATTTCCCCGAAAAATACAAGGGTACGCATTTTGCCAACGTGACACGCGTATGGGCTCCACAGACCATCTATGATGCCAGTGTGGGCAAGTACATGGTGTATTTCAGCCTGTTGACCAACGATGGCAGCATCCCCTACGACAAGGTGTATTACTGCTATGCCAACAGTGACTTCAGTGACTTCGAGGGTGAACCCAAGGTACTCTTTGACACGGGTGACGCTGCCATTGATACGGACATCGTAAAGGATGATAACGGGGACTACCACATCTTCTTCAAGACGGAGAACGGTCGCCAGAAGGGTATCAAGCAGTTTATCGCCAAGGACTTGCACAACTATAAGGAGTGGAAGCTCCAGGATGGGTTCTGCCAGGATACAAATGATGCCGTAGAGGGAGCCGGTGTGTTCCGCCTGCACGATGGCAGCTGGTGCCTGATGTACGACTGCTACATGGCTGGGCACTACCAGTTCTGCAAGAGTGCTGACCTGTTGACTTTCAAGCGTGTACAGGACACCAAGACCTCGGGGGTATTTACGCCCCGACATGGTACGGTCATCGCCATCACGGCTGAGGAGGAGGCTCTGCTGAAGGCATGGAGTGAACTGAGCCTGGAGATAGAGCACCTGCAGAAGCGGGCTGTGCCCACCCTCACGCTCTACCAGTTGCAGAACAGAAAGGCCATGATAGAGGAAATCAAGGCTACCCTGGCAGCAGAAGCCAGCCTCAAGAATTACCAGGCACAGCAGAAGCGCCTGCAGGAATTTTACAAGAAATAAGCCATGAGAAAGATAGTCTTGACCACAGCCATGCTGCTGGCACTCAGTGCCACGGCATGGGGAAGGAACGAGGAAGAGAGGGTGACAAAGGTGAGCGAAGAACGGAGTCTCATCACGCCCGTTGACCTCGTCATCACCGACAAGGAAGAAGCCCTGACGGGCAGCATCGACATTGCCAACGAGAATGCGGCAGTCATCTTTGCCAATGCCAATCCTACCACGGTCATTGACAAGTACCTTTCCCGGATAACCATCCACGGCGAAGCGGCAAAGCACAACGAGAACTGCCGTGTGGCCATCTACGGACACGGCTCCATCGTACTGCCTCACGGGCGTACCTTTGCGGCTCTGACGGTTTATACGGAGAAGGGATTCGGAGGCGAGTCGCGCACCTTCTCGCCCGGCGGAAGGCAGGTATTGTCCGGCACTTGGAACAACAGCATCCAGAGCATCCGGCTGAAACGCGGCTACATGGCCACGCTGGCCAACCACGCCGATGGAACCGGCTACAGCCACTGTTACATCGCAGACAGGGAGGACATAGAGATAGACCTGCGCAAGGAGCAGGCTGGACGTACCACCATGCTGCGTGTCTTCAAGTGGAACTGGCCTACCAAGAAAGGATGCTCGGACGCACGTGACGAGAACATGATGAATACCTGCAAGGCTACCTGGTACTACGACTGGGGGGCCGGACGCACCCAGCGTACCAACCACGAATACGTTCCTCAGCGCCACCATGAAGCCGGCGAAAGTAACGGACAAGGTTGGAAGGGTGCATGGGAGTCATGGGACAACATCAATGCAGGCGACGAGACATGTACCCACGTACTGGGACAGAACGAGCCTGACAACACCAGCGGTGCAGGAGAGGTCTATACCTACGTAACAAAGATTCCAGACAACCCGCGCGAAAAGCATGCAGCATCGACCCTGGCAGACCATGCCAAGGAATTTCTGTACAGTGGTAAGCGCGTTGGTACCTTTGCCTGCTGTAATCCTAACACAGGATGGGTAAAGGAATATGTCGATTACTGCCGTGAGAACAACATCCGTATCGACTTTGTGGCTACGCACTATTACATTGGAGGACAGTCACCGCAAGGATGCATCGACCGTCTCTGGAGTCTCTATAATGCCACGGGATTGCCTGTATGGGTCACGGAATGGAACAACGGTGCCAACTGGTCGGGCGAGAGCGGTTTCAGCACGGATGCAGGATGGTACACCTGGGGTACGGGCAATGACAACGCCAAGAACGGAGAATGGCTGCGCGACGTACTTCGGCGTGCAGATAAACCGGAGAACACCAAGTGGCTGGAACGACTGGCAGTATATAACGCCGTGGAAGGCCGACGGGAAATCTTCACCAACGGACAGATTACGGCCGGTGGAAAGATATGGGGAGCCTATGAGAGTGACCTGGCCTACGACAGCGACAAGGGGAGCATCAACTATTTCATGCCCTGGAAGCACCATGCGCCTCATTCCCTGGAAGCTACGCTCAACAAGCGCACCCAGACGGTGGAGCTCAAATGGACGAATCCCAACTCGGACATGACGGATTACGCCGTCATCGAACAGAAGGAGGGTACCAAATGGGTAGCACTGGACACCATCCCCTTGTCAGAGAAGGAGGAGATGACCTACACGCTCGATGTGGCTGACTATGCGCCTGCGATGTATGAGCTGCGTGTCAAGAACTACGAATATGACGGTACCACACACACCACGGACGAGACGACAACGTTCACTTTGTCCGCAGCTCGCAGCGTGGGACTGGTACAATATGGCCAACTCCAGATTGGAGACACGGAAACGGTACAGACGGACATTGAGGAGTATGACAAGGCTCCGTACGTCTTCACGGGCATGATTTCCAACAACAACGCTGCCAACGGCATTTCCAGCCAACTGGTCACGACGGGCAAGAGCAGTTTCAAGTTCCGTTTCAACCCTTGGAAACTGACCACTCCCGTGGATTTCAACAAGTCTGAAAACGTGGACTACTTAGTACTTCCTTCCGACACCGTAATACACCTGCCCAGTGACATGATGCTCATCACCGCTACGGCAGGACGTGTCAAGGGGGACGAAGTGAAGGTAACCTTCCCGGAACCTTACCCAGTGGGCGTGACTCCCATTGTTGTAGCCCAGCAGACGAGCAGTTCCACGACGCTGCCTCCCGTAGTAGTCAAGGTATGGAACGTGACCCACGAGGGTTTCAGTATCAAGCTGATGCGTCAGGAAGGGACAACCGGTGCCTTCAGCACGCAAACGGTCAACTACGTAGCATGCACTCCCGGACAGGTTTCCCTGGGAGGGGGCAAACTGCTCACGGTAGGCAGTGACCCTGAGACACCCGTATATGGTACGACCAACAAGAAAGTACGTTTCCTGAACACGGCAAACGAGGAGATAGCCCTGGACAATCCCTATATCATCGCGGCTCCGCAGACGCACAACTACCCCGCCACCAGCGTCTTCCGCATGGGCAATGCGACCAGCACGGACAAGACGGAGGAGGGCTTCATCAAGTCACGCAACATCAAGCGACAGATGGATGCTACCACCACCGTCACGGACAAAAACAACAGCGAGACAGGGGATGTGGTCGGCTACCTCATCATCAGCAATGACCCCAATGGTTCAACGAGTGACCCTCCCCTCGTCACGGCCATCAGGGATATCGAACTGCAGAAAACAAATGAATTCTGCGTCAGCACGGCTGGAGGACGCATCACCTGTGATGCAGAAGGGGTGGAGGCCTTCAATGCAGCAGGACAGAAGGTGGCAATCGGGCAGCCCTTGGCACCTGGCATCTACGTGGTAACCAACGGTCATCGGAGTACCAAGGTCATCATAAGATAACTCCACACTGGGCAAGCTACAAGGAAGAACAATACGACTGGAACCGGTCGCAGAGCATGGTGAAACACACCACAGCCTGCGACCGGTTCTTGCGTTAAAAAAGTAACAATAATTGGGGGTTCAATGCCTTATTTGGAATCGCCAGGCAGCTTTTTTGTACTTTTTGCGCATTTTTTATGGATTTTTATATGTTATTTGTGATGGTATTGATATTTTTTTCTAAATTTGCCCTTAATATCACGAACGTATGCAAACAGCAAAAGGGTGAACTGCGCCCTGCCGGCAAAGAGACTATGCAATGATACCGAAAAACAATTAACCAAATAATAAACAACCTAATTCAAATTGTATGAGAAACCGTTTAAGCAAAATGGGTAAGTCAGCATCCTGGATGCTGGTCTTGCTTGCTGCGTACGGCATCACGTCTTCATGCAAGGATGAGTACAGACTGGACGATGAAAAGCCTGGTTTCCTGAATTCCAGCATCTACGAGAGCCTGGAGTCCAAGGGTAACTACAAGTACTACATCCGCCTCCTGGGCGACAAAGACGTGAATCCAGCCAACGCACGACCTCTTACCGAGGTGCTTTCCCGCACAGGTTCAAAGACCGTGTTTGTAGCTGACGACGAGGCTTGGGAAGCGTTCTTCAAGAAGAATGCCACACTCCCCGAGAGTGACCCCTGGCACACCGCCACAAGTTACGAGAACCTCTCCGTATCACAGAAGAAACTGTTGATACACACCAGTATGCTGAACAACGCCATCGTCATGGAGAACTTGGCCAGCAACATGGAGAATGGTTCGATGACACGCGGCGAGTTCATGCGACGCTACACCGACGTGGAGACCACCGACTCCATCACCTACCTGGATGGCAACTCCCTGCCCACCAACTACAACGTCGGCAACGAGGAAAAAGACTACTGGTGGCGCTTCCGTACCGAGAACGGAGGTAACGGTCTCTATCTGGTCAACGACTCTTCAGCCAGCATGATGGTGCATTTTACCAACGAGCACATGAAGAAGAACCAGATTACAGATGAGGATTTCGCTACTTTCATGAACGAGGAGCGTAACACGGAGGACGTTCACATATATGATGCTCTCCTGCAGGAGAAGGATGGTGTCTGCGAGAATGGTTACGTCAACAAGACTTCCAAGGTCATCACGCCCCTCCCCAACATGGCTGAATTGCTCCGCACCAATGGACAGACAAACATCTTCAGCCACATGCTCGACCGCTGGTCAGTACCTTTCTACAACCGTACCGTGACCCGTGCCTACACCGATATCATGGCTTCACGCGGCATCGAGTGGAAAGACTCTATCTTCACCAAGCGTTACTTCAGCGACCTAAGCTGGGGACATGGTTCTCTGAACAGGGATCCCTTCGGAGAAACCTTCCGCGACGCTCAATCTACCGATGTCACGCTGAAGTTCGACCCGGGATGGAACGCCTTCTACAACGAGGACCGCAGCGCAGAATACGACATGGCAGCCATGTATGTTCCCGATGACGAGACCATGTGGAAGTACTTCTCGGAAGGTGGCGGTGGATGGCAGCTCATCCGTACATACTACCTGAAGGAGGGCACTCCCGACGAGATTCCCTACGTAGCTCCGACCACCCAGGAGGAACTCTTCAAGCAGATTGACCAGATTCCCCTGAGTACACTGCGTTCTTTGCTCAACATCATCATGTTCCCCAGTTTCAAGGGTTCTGTTCCCAGCAAGATGACCACGCTGAGAGACGATGCCCAGGAGCAGATTTTCTATGCTGACGACCAGGAGCACATCACCCGTTCCATGCTGGCCAACAACGGTGTCATCTACGTCACTGACAAGGTATATGGTCCTGCCGACTACACCTCAGTAGCGGCTCCCGCCTACATCAGCGGTACCAACCTGGTAATGCGCTGGGCCGTATATAATGGATCTACTTCTGCCACCGACTACATGAAGCTCAACTATTATGCTTACCTCAAGGCCATGCAGAGCCGCTTCGTCTTCCTGATTCCGAGCGACAAGGGTATGGCTTACTACTATGACCCCGTCAGCTTCACCAGTAAGAAGCCCCGCGTGTTGAGCCTCTCCTACAAGAACGGTTCTTTCCCCATCAAGGTGGACAAGTATGAATACAACGCCTCCACGGGTACCATCGGAAAGAGCTACGGTCTGGAGTCCATTTCAAACGATGAGGTTACGAACCGTCTGAAGGATATTCTGGAGAGCCACACCATCGTACTGGATGGCATGGATGAGATTGACAGCGACGTGGACGAGTACTACATCGCCAAGAACTATTCACCTATTAAAGTTACGCGCGAAAATGGTAAGGTGGTAAAGGTACAGGGTGGATTCCAGCTCGAGAACGAGGATGCCGGTATCGTGGGTGAGATTTCTCCCGACAACAAGAATGTATATGCTGACATCAAAGGTATCCAGTGCAACAATGTCACAGACGAAAACATGATGAACAACGGTACTACCTACATCCTCGACAGCCCCATCGTCCCCGCTTCCAAGAGTGTCTATAACAACCTGACCCACGGAGGACAGTATGACAGCCCCTATTATACCAAGTTCTATGAGTACTGCTGTACGCCCGACGAGAACATCATCAAGTCCTGCGGTTTGGTTGACACCAAGAACCTGACCACCAATGAGCAGAAGGCAGAAATGAAGAAGTACATGCTCTTTGTGAACAATGGTGATGCCGTGGACTACAACGTGCAGTTCTACAACAACTACCACTACACGCTCTTCGTTCCTACCAATGAGGCCATGGACGAGGCTGTAGCCCAGGGACTTCCCACCTGGGAGAGCATCACGGACTACTACAACAGTTGTCTGGACGAGGAGGGCAACCCTGCGCTGACCACGGCTGACAGCCTCAAGCTGCAGGCCCAGATTACCTATCTGACCAACTTCGTGCGCTACCACTTTGCCGACAACAGTGTATTTGTCGATAAGAGCAACTTCGATGCTACTGACTATGTAAGTTCAAGCTACGACAACAAGAAGGGCCTCTTCGTGAAGCTCAACGTGAAGCGTCAGAACGGCACGCTCTCTGTCAAGGATGTCAACGACGGAGAATGGCAGGACATCGAAGGTCGCTACAACGTGCTGGCACGTGACATGGTAGTGAGCAAGAACCCCACGGGACAGAACTCCATGAACGGCATCAAGATTACGGCATCTTCATTCACCGTAATCCACCAGATTCCCCACACGCTGAACCATGTAAAACTGGAAGGCGGCCGTCATGACAGCACCTGGGCTGACGAGGCAAAGGCTCGTGAATACATAAAGAGATTCGAAATCCATTAATACGCACTACCATGAATAGATATATGAAATTATTATGGGTCGGAATCGTCAGCCTCATGGTGACCCTGACGACCAGCGCACAGACAAGACGTATCTCTGGTACCGTTAGCGATGATATCGACGTGGTAGTAGGCGCCAACGTAAAAGAGGTCGATAAGAACAACCGTATCGTGAACAGCCAGGTCACTGACTTCAACGGTAACTTTACGATGAACATCAAAGACCCCAAGAACAACCTGGAGGTATCTTATATCGGATACCGCAAGTGGGTACAGGTCATCGGAAACAAGACGGTGTTCAAGATCCGTCTGCAGGACAACACGAAGGAGATGAAGGTGGTGAACGTCACCGCCAAGAAGAAGGCTCCCACCACGGGTCTGGACATTCCTGCACGTGAGTTTGCCGGAGCTGTCTCCAACTTCAGCATGGATGACATGGAGGGTCTGGCCTTCGAGTCTGTAGATCAGGCACTGCAGGGTCAGATTGCCGGTCTGGACATCGTGGCCAACTCCGGTAACCTGGGTTCAGGTACTACGATGCGTCTGCGCGGTACCACGACCATCAACGGTAATGCCCAGCCGCTTATCGTTGTAAATGACCACATCTTCGAACTTCCCGACGATGCACAGACCATCAACTTCGAGGACATGGACAACGAGGAGCAGTTCTCTACCCTGCTGAACGTGAACACGGAGGACATCGAGAGCATCACGGTACTGAAGGATGCCGCCTCAGCAGCCAAGTGGGGTGTAAAGGGTTCCAACGGTGTCATCGAAATCAAGTTGCGCCGTGGTCGCCGTGGTCCTACCCAGGTGAACTTCTCCTACAAGTTCAACGGTACCTGGCAGCCCGAAGGATACAAAATGCTGAATGGTGACGGTTACACCATGATGCTCAAGGAGGCTTACTTCAACCCCAACCAGACGGCAACCTCCATTCCTGAGTTGGACTACAACACGGAAATGCCCTACATCTACAACCACTACACGCACAATACCGACTGGATTGATGCCGTGACTCAGTTTGGTAAGGAGCACCGCTACTATATCAACCTGACGGGTGGTGGTGACAAGGCAACCTTCCGCATCGGCGCCGGTTACAACAAGAGTATGGGTTCTGTCATTGGCCAGAAGATGGACCAGTTCACGGAATCTACCGTCATCGACTACAACGTGAGTGACCGCATCCAGTTCCGTGCCACGGTGAACATGACCTTCACCAACAACCACAAGAACTACGGCAACGACATCATGGCCCGCGCCTATGGTGCCATGCCCAACATGAGCATCTATGAATACGACGAGACGGGTCGCCTGACGGGTAACTACTTCAACATGCTGCCCATCGCCGCTACCCTCAGCAGCAGCAACACGACGGGCTTCACCAACGACGGACACTACACCAGCTACGAGTTGCGTGACCGCTTCAAGAATGGTAACCCCGTAGCACGTGCCTATGGTGCCTGGTGGCTGATGAAGCAGTACAACCTGACTCCCCAGTTCGACGTGACCTACAAGCTCTGGGGCAAGGACAACGACTCCCATCGTCTGGACTACGTGGGTGACGTGCAGCTGAACATCTACAACACCAGTGATGACAAGTTCTGTCCCGCCGACCTGAAGCCCATGTCATGGGTATGGGGTGGTGACAACAGTGCCAACCTGGCCAACAACGAGCGCAACCTGGTGTCCAACAGCGAATACAAGTCACTGGGATTCACCACGCGTCATGACCTTCGCTACTATTCTCATTTCAAGAATTCTGACCACAGCCTCTCCGGTATGTTCCGCTTCGAGATGGAAACAGGTGCTTCTTCCAACCAGAACCTGGAACTCTGGAACGTACCCAACGGTATCACCGATCCGACCGTGGTGGCCCTGATGAAGGGAGCCGGTGCCAGCAACAGCGAGTGGCGCAGCCATTCTTTCATGGAGCAGCTGCATTATTCTTATAAGAGCAAGTACTCTGTGGATGTCACCGTTCGTACCGATGGCCGTACAGCCTTCGGTCGCGGCCACAAGTATGGTACCTTCCCCAGCTTCGGTGGACGCTGGAACGTCATCGATGAGAAATTCATGGAGAAGACCCGCAAGTACATCAGCATGCTCGGTGTACGTGGTTCATGGGGTATCACAGGTAACACGGGCGGTGCCGGCGGCAACCAGTACAACAAGTACAGCTCTGCCGGTTACTACAACGGTCACACCGTAGTTCGTCCCGATAACCTCTCCCTGACCAACCTGAAGTGGGAGAAGACGGCACAATGGAACATCGGTGCCAACCTGGGCCTGCTCGATGACCTGCTGAACTTCGAGTTCGAGGTGTATGACAAGAAGACCACCGACCTGCTCATGACGGGTCTCCGAATCCCCTCTGCCAACGGTTTCAACAACCTGAACTGGATCAACGCTGGTAGGATGCGCAACAAGGGATGGGAGCTCAACTTCAACACGGGCAAGTTTGCCAAGGCAGGCAAGTTCTCAATGAAGCTGCGTGGTAACGTATCTCAGAACTTCAACACCGTGGAGGAGATGAACGAGCTCATCCTGGAGAACCTGAACGGTTCTGAGACCTGGGAGCCCACCAACCTCTCCTTCAACCAGCGCGTGCAGATCAACAACGCCCTCGGTTCCATCTACGGTCTGAGGTCAAAGGGTGTATATCGCTACGACTACGACCACAACGGTTATACCAACACCTCATGGAATGCCTACGGATATGCCGAGGTGGATGCCAACGGCAACACCTTCTCCAGTGCGGATGAGGCAGCCCGCCTGGGTACGGGTTACGACAAGAAGGGCAACCCCATCAACACGGCAGCTGCTGCAGCCCGTCGTGGTGAAAACAGCACCTGCCCCATCGCCTTCGATGCCCAGGGCAACATGCTGACAGACCAGAAAGGTAACCCCCTGCCCATGTACTACTGCTACACCGAGGGTAGCCGCTACCAGTTCCAGGGTGGTGATGCCATCTATGAGGACATCAACCACGATGGTAACATTGACCGCTACGATATGGTATATCTGGGCAACTCCAACCCCAAGTGCTATGGTGGTTTCGGTGTAAACCTCTACTACGGCAAGTTCGAGCTGAACGCTTCATTCAACTTCCGCATCGGCAACCAGATTGTCAACATGGCACGTGCCAACTACGAGAGCATGCTGGACAACACCAACCAGAGCTATGCCACCACATGGCGCTGGCGCAAGAACGGTGACATCACGGAGATTCCCCGCGCCCTCACGACACAGAACGGTTACAAGAGCTACAACTCACTGCCCAGCGACCGCTACGTAGAGAATGGTGACTACCTCCGTCTGCAGTACATCCAGATGAAGTACACGTTCGACAACAAGAAGCAGTGGATGAAGAAGGCCGGCATCAAGACCCTCTACCTCTCTGCCACCCTCAACAACGTGTTCTGCTGGACCAAGTACACGGGTGTGGATCCTGAAGTAGGTATCGGAGGTTTTGCCGTGGCCACGGACTACAGCAAGACACCTCGTGCCAAGTCTTTCACCTGCAGCGTGAACATCGGCTTCTAAGACAAAGAGAACTAGATCGGCTAGATTAACGATAAGAACGCTAAGAACGTTAGGACATCATTAACGATAGTAACGTAACTAACGTCATTCACGAGTTACCCTAGCCCCACTAGAACAAAACCATAAAAACAACAAATATGAGAATACACAACATAATCTCAAGAATGGTCAGCAAGACATTCCACGGCTTCTCCCTCGGGAAGGTTGGAATGGGGGCTGTAGCTTTGGCAGCCCTGACCTCCTGCCAGGATTGGTTGACCATCTACCCCCAGACTCAGATTGTGGAAGAGAATTTCTGGGAAGACAAGAATGACCTTGAGGGTGTACGCTATGCTGCCTATACCAGCATGTGCGGCACGCTGGAGAAGATGGTGCTCTGGGGCGACCTTCGCTCTGACACCTACGTCCTCTCCACCGCCGACCAAAGCACCAGTACCAAGAATTTCTACAACGAACTGCGTGAGGGCCGTCTGGAACGCGACTCTGCCAATACGTATTTCGACTGGAGCGGTTTCTACACAACCATCAACTACTGCAACAAGATTCTCTACCATGGAGCTGACGTACTTGCCAACGACAAGCAGTTCACTTCCAGTGAGTGGAGCCAGATGAGGGCAGAGATTACCGCCCTGCGCGCCCTGAACTATTTCTACCTGCTCCGTTCCTTCAAGGACATTCCCTACACCACGAAGGTCATCAACAAGGATACGGAAGTGGAATACTTCAATGCTACGAACCAGCTCGTGGTCCTCGACTCCCTTATCATCGACGTGGAGCGTGTGAAGGGACAGGCGGCCAACCGCTACACCTCCCTCAAGGACACGAAGGGACTTATGACCAACACGGCCATCTATGCCCTACTGAGCGACATGTACCTGTGGCGTGCCTCCCTGCACCAGGGACGTGGTATCGAGATGGATACCGTCTGGGTGAAAAGCGGTATCAACAAGGGTAACATTGCCAACCTTGTGGAGCGCAACGACAGCATGTTCGTACCTCACAGCGTAGAGGGTGACTACAATATGTGTATCCACTACGCCGACCTCTCCCTCCAGAAGCTCAACGAGCAGACCATCCTGAACAACAGCAACTATGGTTCGAGCCGAAGTGAGACTGAAAACTACGGCCTTCAGTATTGCGATATGTACAAGAACCGTTATGAGTACTTCAAGGACGGCGGTGGCGTGAGTCTCACGGCCTACAATGAGATTTTCACCAATGGCAACAGTGACGAGAGCATCTTCGAACTCCAGTTCAACAGCAGCGACAGCCGTAAGAATGAAGTGGCTACAGCGCAGTGGGGATATGGTGACAAAGTACATCTGGCCATCAGCGAGTCTGCCATTGATGCTATCTACAGCGGAAGTTCCCGTCTGTACGACTCCCGTGCCTGGTTCAGCTGCATGGGCAACGTTTCCAGACTGGGTAGCACGAGCTACACCACGAGCCTCCCTGGAGCCTACTGCTTCAAGTGGAGAGATGCGAGCGTAAGCACCCCCGAGAACGGCAAGGTCGAGGACAATGGTCTGAAGATAAGCACCAGTACAGACGAACAGGCATACCGCAACTGGATCATCTACCGCATGAGCGATGTCATGCTGCAGAAGGCCGAGGCATTGGCTTGCCTGAGTAATAAGGCAACTGATGACTACGCCAAGGATGCCCTCCGCATCGTCAATGCCATCCACCGCCGCTGGTACTGCCCCGATGCCACCCATCCCGAGGTACCTGCCACCGATGTGATGAACAACGATGGCTATGCCTACTTCACCAGTGCCACGATAGCCAAGACCGCTGGTAACATCTGCGCCCCCAAGACGCCAGACAAGAGCATTCAGCCCGTGGAGGTAGCCGTACTGAACGAGCGACAGATAGAACTGCTGGCAGAAGGCAAGCGTTGGTTCGACCTCGTACGCTTTGCAGAACGTCACGCCGGTGGCATGGATGGCACGAAGGATGTACGCGAATACACCGAGGCACGTCCTATCGGCAACGGTGCCGCAGGTGTAAAGCTGATGCTCGAAACCTTCATGTCAAATACCCTGCAGAGTGGACAGGTAGCTTCGCTGCGCAACCACATGAAGAACCGCTACGGATTGTACAACCTTATTTATTATAAGGAGATTCAGGCCAGCAAGGATGCCAATGGTGTGCAGCACCTGGAGCAGAACCCTGTATGGAACAAGTCTCAGTATGACTAATCGTTAGGAGGAATACATCATGAGAAAAATCAGTAAAATGAAAAAATACGCACTGCTGTTCATGGGAGTCCTGGGACTTGCTATGACCCAGAGTTGCAAGGAGGACATCGACATGTCCGACCGCTATACCTTTACCCAATATACGGTCAGCAGTTACCTGTCATCACACGACACGACCTACAGCGAATACTACAGACTGTTGGGTGAGGTAAAGATCAGTTCACGTTCGCAGTCCACGGTACTGCAGTTGATGGGTGCCCGCGGTAACTTCACCGTATTCGCCCCCACCAACAAGGCCATCCAGACCTACCTGGACAGCCTTTGCAGCAAGGGTCTCATCACAGAGCCTACCTGGGAAGGTTTCCAGAGCCAGGAAACGCTGGACTCCATCCGCAAGGTCATCGTCTTCAACAGTATCATTGACAGCAAGGACAACAACGAGGCCTACCAGACCAGTTCGTTCAAGGACGGCGAGGAGTTGCTCATCAGCAACCTCTACGACCGCAAGCTGACGGTGGTCTTCGGCAAAGACCCCGACTCCCTCTATGTCAACGGAAAGAAGGACAAGAAGACGGGTGAGATTACGGATGGAAGCCTCATCGACCTGAAGAACCGCGACATCGTGGCCATCAATGGTTGCATCCATCAGATGCACCAGGTAGTGGCTCCCTCCAACGAGAGCGTGGCCGACATCCTGAAGAACTACATCGACCTGAAGGACGAACGTTTCCTCGTTACAGCCAAGATGATTGAAGCCTGCGGACTCTTCGACACGCTGAGCAAGGTGAAGGATGAGGTATGGGAGCAGATGTACCTCAACGAGGAGGTAGCCCAGCTGCCCAAGCATCCCACGGAGCCCAACGACAACTTCCTGCCCGAACACCGCTACTACGGTTACACCATCTTCGCCGAGACCAATGACGTATGGGAGAAGAAGATCGGCAAGCCTGCCACGGAAATCACCGTAGAGGACATCAAGGACTGGGTAGTGAACCAGAACCTGTACCCCAATGCCAAGGACAACGGCAAGTACAACGACCCCGAGAACGTGCTCAACCAGTTTGTGACCTATCACATCCTGCCCGTGAAGTTGCCTACCAACAAGCTCGTCATCCACTACAACGAGAAGGGCTATCGCTACAACCCCTCTTCCAACCCCTATACCATTCCTACCTGGGAGCTCCACACCACGATGGGCAAGCGCCGTCTGATGAAACTCTACGAAGGAGGCAAGGGAGCCCCTGCAGGTATCTACATCAACCGTTTCCCCGTACTGGACAACGGGCGCCGCGGTACCTACCACGAGCTGTCATGCGATGCCGACAAGGAAGGAATCCAGGTGAACACCACGGAGTACGAGAACCCCGTCAATGCCTACATCTACCCCATCAACGAGGTGCTGGCCTACGATGAGGCTACCCGTGAGAACTTCCAGAAGCAGCGTCTCCGCTTTGACGTGTCCAGCTTCTTCCCCGAGTTCATGAACAACGACATCCGTGACAACCGCGTCAAGGCAGTCGTAGTCGGAATACCCGAGACCAGCAAGTACCGCTATCTGGAGGATGTAGATATCATGGATGGCACCCTCTTTTACTATCTGGGTGGTTACAACCGCTATTGGAACAACTGGCAGGGTGACGAATTGAACATCGTAGGCAGTTACGAGATGATTTTCCGTCTGCCTCCCGTACCCATGAAGGGTATCTATGAAATCCGTTATGCCGTACAGAACAACTCAGGTCAGCGCGGTATGTGCCAAGTTTATTTCGGCTCTGACAAGAACAGGATGCCTGCCGTAGGTATTCCTCTTGATCTCCGCATCGGTGGTACCCACGAACTTCTTGGCTGGACGGCCGACAGTCCCACGGATGATGACCTCAACGCTGAGAACGACAAGAAGATGCGTAACAACGGGTTCATGAAGGGTGCAGAGAACTACTGCATCGGCAGCGGTACGGTGACGGCTCGTGCCGAGAAGACCACCACCCGTCGTATCATCGTACGTCAGGAGATGAATCCCGACGAGACCTATTACCTGAAGTTCAAGACCGTGCTCTCTGACAAGAACAAGCAGTTCTACATGGACTACATCGAGTACTGCGCCAAGGAGGTTTATGACAACCCCATGACCCCCGAGGACATCTGGTAAGTGTTTTTATAGTTGAAAACGACCAAACAACAAACGATATGAAAAGAATCATCAATAACATAAAACTGGGATTGGGTGCCACTGCCCTCGTGCTCTGTGCTTCATGTACCGACACCTGGGACGAGCACTACAATCCTACGGAAGGCACCTCTGCCACCGAAACGCTCTGGGAGCGCATCAAGGCCAATCCGAACCTGAGCCGCTATGCAGCTCTGGCAGAGAAGACCACCTACTACAAGGATCAGGTACATCCCCTGACGAATCCCAAGACAGGAAAGCCCTATACCTACAAGGACATGCTCAGCGGCACCCAGCTGATGACGGTCTTTGCCCCCGAGAACGATGCACTCACAGAGGCTGAGGTGGCCAAGTGGGAATCGATGCTCGAAACCAATCCCTATGGTGTTCACCAGCAGCTGATGGCCAACACCGTATCCTTGTGGCGCTACAGCGTCATCGGTGAGGGGCTCGACACCCTGCAGATGATCAACGGCAAACGCCTGGAACTGGACAAGAAGAACGGTACGATGCAGAAGATAGCCATCAAGCAGAAGAACATCGAGGCCAGCAACGGTACCCTGCACACACTGGCAGAGAACCTGCCCTTCAAGTACAACCTGTACGAATACCTCAAGGACAGCTACAATGCCAACGAGAACAGCGTGTCACGCTATCATGCATACATTCTGGACACCGATACGACCTACTTCAACGAGTACAACAGTATCGAGGGTAATCCCGATGCCAACGGCAACCCCACCTATGTAGATAGTGCCTATACGAACACCAACCAGATGTTCTTCAGCACCAAGCGCCTCACTACGACCAACTCAGACAAGAACCTGACCTACATGGAGAGCTTCGGTGCCAACATCGAGGGTGAGGACTCTGATTTCGTGATGATAGTTCCCACGGATGCCGCCTGGGAGGCAGCCTACAACCGTCTGAAGCCCCTCTACAAGTACGCCAACTACTATGTGGATAGCGACAAGGGCGACAGCCACGTGGATGCCACCCGTGAGATTACTGAGGACATGATGGACTCCCTGACCGACCAGAGCATCAACATGGACATCATCTCTCCCACCGTGTTCAATGCCCGCAGACAGCCCAAGCGCAGCACCTCAGCTCCTCTTTGGAACACCGAGGAACTGATTGCAGCCGGTGACGGTGAGATAGAGTATCTCCTGAACACCTTCGGTGATACCCTCCGCACAGACAACGAGTGGCTCAAGACGAGTCTCTGGGCAGGCAAGAAGCAGATAAAGATGAGTAATGGTATCGGCGTGATGACCGACAATTGGAACTTCCCGAGGAAGCTCTACCAGCCCAACCTGAACATCGAGATTGGATGGGCTTGCTGGTACGACTCGCAGAGTTTCAGCGGCAGCACGCAGCCTTACTCCTTCAGCAACGCCGTGGCCAAGGACTGGGTAGATACGGTAGGTACCGTAAGCTACAACAATTTCTATGAACTCCGTCCCACAGGTGATGGTACCTCCATCAAGTTCCTCTTCAAGCTCCTCGGCACCGACGGTGAAAACCGCGAAAGCGAGGTGATGAGCGGCACCTATGACATCGGTGTAGTCTGCGTCCCCGACTTCTACAAGACCAGTAGCGACACCATCGAGGGCGACACACTGTGCCATCGTATCACGGCTACCCTGTACTACTGCAACAACAACAGTTCCTCCAAGGGTGCTACCAACGACAAGAAGAACCTTACCAAGGCGGACAATGTGATATATGACGGACTGAAGGTAGATACCATCTGGCTGTTCAAGGACTTCACCTTCCCCTACAGTTACAAGAACCTGCGCTACAGCTGGCCTGTACTGGAGTTGGGAACCAACAGTTCATCCAGTGAACGAAAAGGTACGGACAAGAACTATCCCGGCAAGAAATTCGCCAACAACCTCTGTATCGACCGTATCATCATGGTGGCCAAGGACCCTGCAGAAGCCCCCACAGAGTAACGAACACTCACCCCTAATTCAAATATCACGAATATGAAAGATACAACAAAAAGACTCCTGCACAAGACCTTCCAGTATGGTCTGTGCATGGCTATGCTTTCCAGCGTAGGCGTGCTGCCCGCCATGGCTCAGGACGACAACACGGAGAACAGTGGCGTCGCCTATGACAAGCGCAAGGCACAGAAAGCGAAGGAAGAAAAGAAATATGAGATGATGGAGGTGAGCGGTCGCATCACCGACAATGCCACCGGCGACCCCATGGGCGGTGTACGCGTACAGGCCTTGGGCGGTGAACGCTGGTCTTGTCTGACCGAGGAGGACGGTAGCTACAAGCTCTCCGTACCTACCTTCACGACAAGCCTCTATGTCTATGCCCCCGACTACCAGCCCCTGCAGTTAGCCATCAAGGGCAAGACAGGCCAGGACGCAAGCCTCATCAGTGCCCAGTTGCGCGGCTACTACACCGATGGCACCACCATCACCAGCCGCAGCGGCAAGCAGATAGACCAGTCCAGCAGCATCACCGTGGAGACTGAGATTGAGAACCACCTGGCAGGCGACGTGCGCAGCACCAGCCGCAGCGGTATGCTCGGTCAGGGTTCCTACTTGACCATCCGCGGTGTGAACAGCATCAATGCCAACGCCCAGCCCCTCATCGTGCTGGACGGCAACATCATCGACCCTGAGTACGAACGCACCTCGCTCCACGAGGGATTCTACAACAACATCCTTTCGGGTCTCGACCCTGAAAACGTGGAAAGCGTAGAGGTGCTGAAGAATGCGACAGCCCTCTATGGTGCCAAGGGTGCCAACGGCGTCATCATCATCAAGACAAAGCGCGGACGCTCCATGGCCACCAAGATCAACGTGCGCATCTTCGGCGGTATGGAGTTCGTACCCAAGAAACTCGACGTGATGAATGGTAACCAGTACCGCACCTACCTGGGTGAACTGGCCAGCACCGTAAAGGATTTCCGCGAACAGAACTGGAGCAACACGGACAACGTGAACACAGCCTTCCTCAACGACAATCCCAACTACTACTACAACGTATTCCACAACAACACCGACTGGCAGAAGGACATGTACCACAATACCTTCGTGCAGAACTACAAGATCAATGTGGAAGGTGGTGACGAAATCGGTATGTACTCGCTCTCCTTAGGCTACACCAAGGGAGACGGTACGCAGAAGGGCAATGACTACAGCCGCCTGAACCTGCGCTTCAACACCGACATCAAGATTACCGACAAGATTACCACAGCCCTTGACGTAGCCTACAACCAGACGGCCTACAACGTGCTCGACAACGGATGGAGCGAGAACTACGACATGCAGAACATCGGTTCTACCAATGTCCTCGGTCTCATCTCTGCTCCCATGCTGAGCCCCTACGCATACTACATGGATGAGAACAACAACAACCAGCTGTCACTCTCTAATGAATATGCGGGCAAGTACGCTTCCAAGAGCAGCACGACGTGGATTCAGAACCCCTTCAAGTTCCCCAAGTACATGGGCATCAACGAGGCGCTGCGCAATCCCTATTGGATTGTCCGCAACGGTGAGGGCAAGAACAAGAACTATGCCGAGCTGACCCAGATCAACATCAACGTAGCTCCCAAGTACCAGATTACGAAGCAGTTCTCCATCCAGGACCGTTTCAACTACCAGTTGAACCGCAACAACGAGAAGTACTTCCTCCCCATCAACGGTACTACCCTTTATGAACTTACCGACCTGGGCAACATCACCTCGGTGCTGAAGTCACAGTTCACCAAGGAAACCACGGTGAACAACGACCTCACCCTGGAGTGGAAGAACAAGTACGGGGCACACCACATCGATGTCATGGGTGGCTGGCGCTACAACAACTACTCCTACAGCTACAGCTACATTCGTGGCTACAACAATGAGAACGACAAGCTGCCCAACATCAGCAAGAACATGCAGTTCGTAAACTATGGCGGTACCAAGGACAACTGGATCGACATGACCTACTACCTCGATGCCACCTACAACTATGCCAACCGTTACTTTGCACAGTTCACCCTCAGTTCCGAGGCCAGTTCCAAGTTCGGTGACAACACCAAGGACGGCCTCCACATCGGTGGTGTGAGCTGGGGTATCTTCCCCTCACTGCAGTTGGGTTGGGTACTCAGCAACGAGAAGTGGTTCAAGACCAACAAGAACGTCAACTACCTGAAGCTGACGGCCGGTGTAGATCAGAGCGGTAACGACGACCTCGACTACTATGCCGCACGTACCTACTGGGAGAGCCAGCGCGTCACTGAGAACACCGTCGGTCTCTACCTCAAGAACATCGAGAACAGTACCATCCAGTGGGAGACAACCACGAAGTACAACGTAGCCCTCGAAGGTTCGTTCCTCAACAACCGTCTGCATGCCGGCCTTGACCTCTTCTGGCACAAGACGGACAACATGCTGACCATCAAGGACCTCTCCTACATCTCCGGTATGAGCCAGTACTGGACCAATGAGGGAGCCATGACCAACCGCGGTGTAGAAGCCAACCTGAACGGCATCATCATCAACAAGAAGGATTGGAAATGGGAAGTAGGTGCTACCCTGGGTCACTACAAGAACGAAGTGACCAAGATGCCCGCTGCCAACCAGATTACCCTCACCGATGCCTCTGGCAACGTGACGGGCCGTCTGAACGGCTATGTGTCCAGCGTATATGGTGATAAGAACATCCTCACCGCCGTAGGTTACGCTGCCGGCAGCTTCTACGGATGGCAGACCAACGGCGTGCTTTCTACGGATGCCGAGGCCAGCACCGCAGGTGCCCAGGGTTACCTCAAGTACCCCACGGGACTGGCAGAGAATCCCTACGTAAACTTCCAGGCCGGTGACGTCCGCTTTGTAGATCAGAATGGTGACGGTGTCATTGATGACAACGACAAGGTGGTGATAGGCAATCCCAACCCCGACCTCTATGGTAACATCTACACCTCCCTGAGTTGGAAGAACCTGCGCCTCGACGTGAACTTCAAGTATTCATTAGGCAACGACATCTACAACTACCAGCGCAGCATCCTGGAGGGTGGCAACACCACCTACAACCAGACCACGGCCATGACCAACCGCTGGACCTACGAGGGACAGCGCACGAGCATTCCCAAGGTTTGCTACCTGGACAGCGATGACTGGCGCAACAACGAGCGCATGAGCGACCGCTGGATTGAGGACGGCAGCTACCTGAAGCTGAAGAACGTACGTCTCACCTACACTGTACCTTTCAGCAACTCCTGGCTGCAGGGCCTGAAGGTATGGGCAGAAGGCAACAACCTGCTGACCCTCACCAAGTACCTCGGTACCGATCCTGAGATGTCCGCCCGCAACAGCACCCTCTACCAGGGAATTGACAATGGCCTCGTTCCCCGCGGACGTAGTTTCAACATAGGACTTTCTATCAATCTCTAATCAAAAACCAGAGAGGCTTGGAGAACTAGAAAAACTAGAAGAACTAGTTTAACTAGAATAGCTAGAAAAACTAGAAAAACTAGTTTAACTAGAACAACTAGAAAAACTAAAACAACTAAAAATCCCTAGCCACCCCAGCCTCTCTGGACAACCACTAAAACAAAAGCATTATGAAAGTTAAAGCAATCATATTATCACTTTTGGGAAGCGCCACCCTGGGCATGGGTCTCAGCTCATGCCAGGACATGCTTTCTCCTGACAGCGAGCGCCATTCTTATGAGGTAGCCGGCGATACGCTGTACTCCTACTGGGGCATCCTTCGCTCGATGCAGAACATAGGCGAGCGCTATGTGGTGCTGGGCGAGTGCCGCGGTGACCTCGTGGATGGTACCGCCTACCTGAGCGACAGCATCAAGAGCATCCTGGACTTTGACATGGAGAAGGCCACCGACGGCAGCAACCGCTATCTGCGTGCCAGTGACTTCTACCACGTCATCAACTCCTGCAACGCCTACCTGGCCTCGGCTGACACCACCCTGCTGACAGGTACCAACCAGCCCTACATGATGAAGGAGTACGCCCAGGTAGAGGCCATCCGTGCCTGGACCTACCTTCAGCTTATCCAGGTCTATGGGGAAGTGCCCTTCTACACCGAGCCCCTGCTCACTACGGACAAGATCAACAACTTCATCAGTGACCCCAATCACCCCAAGGCCAACGCCGATAACCTGGCTGACCTGCTGGAGCCCTTCCTGACCCGTGCCCTGGCCATCGAGACACAGTACGGATTCCCCAGCTATGAGAACTATGGCTTCACCTCTACCGTGTGCCACAGTACCAAGGCCATGATACCCCTCAACCTCATCCTCGGCGACCTCTACCTCACCAAGGGTGATGCCGCCAGCTGTGCCAAGGCTGCCCAGTACTACTACAACTACCTGGGCAACACGCGCGGCAACGGCAAGCTGCAGCCCGGTGGTGCCCTGCCCAGCAGCTACAGTTACATGACGTACAAGACTGACCGCATGGACAAGCCCGAGTACACAGGTTTGAATGGTGGGACCCCCTGGACGGAGAAGGGTGCCCAGAGCCGTACGCAGGAGAGCATCACCTGCATCCCCTCTTCCACCAACAAGCTGTGGGGTACCGTACTGCGTGGTGTCAACGACCTCTTCGGCTATACCTCTGAAATCAGCGTAAGCACCGGTGCCAACGACTCACTGACCACGGCCTCCGTGCGCCTGACTCCCCAGTACAACGCCAAGCAGCTGGCAGCCAGCACTGGCTACTTCAACCTCTGCAATGCCCAGCAGTACGAACTGCTCATCGGTGCTGACAACGAGACGGCAGCCAACATGACGCTCAGCGTCAAGGAAGGCTTCGGCGATGCACGCCAGTACTGGGTACAGGATATCTACCAATACTATCCCAACGGCATGAGCAGCACGGAGAAGTTCGTCACCAAGCAGAATCCCGGCGGCAGCTTCACCACCGTCTATCCCATGATCTACCGTAAGGCCATGGTATGGCTCCGCTATGCCGAGGCCCTGAACCGTGCAGGCTATCCCAGCTACGCCTTTGCCATCCTCAAGAATGGTCTGTGCAAGAACGATACCTGGTACCCCAGGGAAATCCTCGATGCCGACGGCAACGTAATCTACAGCGACTTTGCCGTGAAGGACAGCGCCTACTATGTCACCTTCAACATGACCACCGAGATTCCTGCCGTAGATGAGGAAGGCAATGATATCGTGGATGAGGAAGGCAACCCTGTCACCACCACCGAGACCACGCAGCAAGTATTCCCCACCGGCACAAGCGAATACGGCACCAAGGCTGAACTTCAGGCTGCCTTCCAAGCCCTGGTGGAGAATGGTTCCTTCGGTGCTGTCTCCAACGAGCAATATACATGGGAACCCGTCAGCTACGAGAACTACGTGGATGAGAACAGCGACGTGATGCTGTACTACCTCGATGCCCGCGAGGTGAAGAAGCAGGCTCCTTTCCTGAACTTCGACATCAACAACTTCAACGGTAACGTGAAGAACTACCAGTTCCACTACAGCAACGACCTCTCCGTTATCTATGCTAGCACGAAGGGCGAGACCTACGATGCCAGCGAGGACAATGCCACCCTGGGTATCCACACCCGTGGCTGCGGTGTCATACCTCCCAGCCAGATGAGGAACAGCGTCTATGACTACGTGGCACTCATCCAGCAGGCAGCGGCCAAGGAAGGCCTGACCCTGAGCAAGGCAGACATCTACGGCGGTGCATACGATGCACAGATCCAGAACTACATCGAGGACCTCATCGTCGATGAGGAAGCCCTGGAGCTGGCCTTCGAGGGTACCCGTTTCTTTGACCTGATGCGTGTGGCCCACCGCCGCGGTGATGCCAGCTACCTGGCCAAGCGCGTGAGCCAGCGCAGTGGCAGCGTGAACAGTGCACTCTACAACAAGCTGCTCGACACCAAGAACTGGTACTTCCCCCTGCCCCAGTACTAATAATTAACGTGAATTCGATGAATCACAGTAAGCATTCGATAAACTACAGGTACTAATACCTGCATGATAAAGTTACAGCGAC